>JBEVDF010000150.1:0-3726 GCA_040514145.1 Aeromicrobium sp. | reverse complement strand
CCAGTACCGCGAGTCCTGGCCCGACTGCGGATGCGATGCGTGCGACGAGTTCGTCCCCGCCCTGCTGGACGAGCTCGAGACCATGGTGTTCGCGATCGTCGAGGGGACGATGAGCGAGTGGCGCACCGGCCCGAACGGGAACGTGCCCTGGAGCGCCCACGCGAAGTTCGAGGGGCTCACCGAGATGTCGGTATGGACTGACGGCGAGCCCGAGCCGCGGAAGCTGCCGACCACCCCGCACCGCTGGGGGCCGTGGCCGATCAGGACAGGCTGAGCCGCATCAGCACCCGCGGGAAGCCGCTGAGCACCGAGTCGGTGTCGGCGGCCTTCGTGAAGCCGGCCCGCTCGAACAGCGCGCGCGTTCCGACGTAGGCCATCGTCAGGTCGACCTTCGCGCCGTCGTTGTCGACGGGGTAGGCCTCGACGGCGGGTGCGCCCTCGGATCGGGCGAACTCCACGGCACCGGCGACGAGGTGATGGGCGATGCCGCGCTTGCGGAAGCCAGGGCGCACCCGCACGCACCACAGGCTCCAGACGTCGAGGTCGTCGACGTGCGGGATCTTGCGGTTCGTCGCGAATGACGTGTCGGCGCGGGGGTGGATCGCCGCCCAGCCGACCACCTCGTCGCCGTCGTACGCCAGGACGCCGGGCGGCCCCTGCTTCATGAGTTCGCGGACCTTCTCGCCGCGCGCCTCGCGGTGCAGCTCGCGGTTGACGTTGCCGGGCACGCGGTAGCTGATGCACCAGCACACGTCGGCGTCGGGCCGCTTGGGTCCCACCATCGTGCGCACGTCGTCGAAATCGGTCGCGGGACGGACCTCGATCGCCATGAGCCGATGCTAGGGCGCGGGAGTGATGCGGTCCACGACCGCGACGACCACGAGGACGGCCACCAGAAGCGCTCCGATGGCCAGCGCCGGGACCACGGGGGCGAGCAGGCTGATCGCCGCGCAGGCCAGGGCGCCCGCGACGTGACTCACCCGGATGCGCCCGCTCAGGCGCATGTGGAGGACGGCCTGCGCGACCAGGTAGAGGACGGGCCCGCTCACCACCGCGAGCAGGTGCGCGCCGGAGAGCTCCTCGGCGGGGTGGGCGACGATCAGCTCGTCGCCCACGGCCGAGAGGATGATGGCGGCGACGATGAGGACGTGACCGTACGTGTAGACGTCGCGCGCCACCGTGGTGCGGGTCTCGAGCTCGTCCAGGCCGTGCACGGCGACCTCGGCGATGGACGCGAAGTACAGCCACCACAGGGCCGCGGTGCCGATGAACGCGACGCACAGCGCCAGCAGGGTGGCGGTCGTGATGTCGTGGTCGGCGGTGGTCGCGCCGGTCGCCACGATCGTCTCGCCGAGCGCGATCATGATGAAGAGGCCGAACCGCTCGGCGAAGTGGGATGTCTCGACCTGCCACGTGGTGCCGTGCAGCTTGGGCCGACCCGGCACCCAGAACAGGACCAGCGGTGCTCCGTAGTCGAGCATCACGGCGATGAGCCACAGGGCGATGCGTGTCTCGCCCTCGGCGAGGCCGCCGGCTATCCAGAAGACCCCGGCGACGACGAACCAGGTGAGGATCCGCCCGGCCCGCTCGCGCTCGGGCGATCCGGCGCCTGCGGCCGCGAAGGTCAGGAACAGGTGGCGACTGACCTGGATGGCGACGTAGGCGCACGCGAACAGCAGGCCTCGGTCGCCGAAGGCGTCCGGGATGGCCACCGACATCAGCAGGCTTGCGAGCATGAGCCACAACAGGAGCAGCCGGACCACGTCGGACTCGGGGTTGAGCTCGTTCGTCGCCCAGGTGGTGTAGTTCCATGACCACCACACCGCGAGCAGGATGATCAGCGCCTGGCCGGCACCAGCCCACGTGAGGTGCTCGACGAGCAGGTGGGAGACCCGCGTCATCGCGAAGACGAAGACCAGGTCGTAGAAGAGCTCGAGGGTGGTCACCGGCCGGACAGCGTCATCGCTGTTGCGCCGGACCTGTCGGATCACGGGACGAGCGTAACGGGACGGACAGGTGGCTCAAGCCGGGACAGGGCGGTAGATCACCGGCGCGCCGGCGACGTAGGACTCGACGAGCCGGACCGGTGGCGCGACGCTGCGCCGGTCGAGGTGGTCGTGCGACTTCATGTTGTGGTGCCTGCGGCACAGGGACCTGAGGTTGTCGGCCGAGGTGGTGCCGCCGCGGTCGTGGGCGAGCTCGTGGTCGAGGTCGGTGTCCCTGATGTCGGCCCGGCAACCGGCGACCCGACACGTGCCGTCGCGCCAGCGCAACGCCTCGCGGAGTGAGTCGCTGGGCTGGTAGCCGAGCTTCGTCGTGTCCATGACGTGGCCGAGCGGGTCGAGCACCAGCCGGCGCAGGAGCGTGTGTTCGCTGGTGGCCAGTTCGCGCGCCCACTGGGCGGGGACCGGCTCGCGGTCGCCTCGGGTGAAGGCGGCGCCGGGGGTGAGGCCGATCAGGTCGGTGGAGTCGATCGTGATGGCGATCTCGGCCCGGATGTCGGTGGAGGTGCCCTCGCTGCACGTGAGCCAGTGGGCGACGAGGTCGGCCTGCTTCTGGTCGCGGGTGCGGCGGTCGCGCTCGCCCGTCTCGGGGTCGATCTTGGGCAGGGCCTTGGCCGCGGCGCGCAGACGGTTGCCCACGGCGACAGCGACGCCGGTGGGCAGCAGCGCGCTCAGCCAGGAGGTGCCGTCGTCGTTGTGGGAGATCTCGACGTGCCGCTGCTCGGTGGCGCGGGCCGCCTCGTCCTCGAACTGTTCGGGCTCGAGCCGGGCCCGCAGCCGCTTCAGCCAGCCGCGCAGCTCACCGGGCGTGTGCTCGGCCGCGTAGCCGACGGCCGACTGGTTGAGGGCGTCGATCGCCTCGGGCGTGCGGAGCTTCGCCACGGCGTCGGCGATGAGGCCCACGCGGCGGGCGTCGAGGATGCCGTCGCGGAACGCGTCCCAGACGGCGGGGGTGCGGTCGCGCACCTCCTCGCCCTGGACGACGATCCGCCAGACCGAGTTCTCGGTGATGGCCAGGCGCTGCGCGATCTCGAGGGCGATCCCGCGCCGGGCCAGCTCCTTGCCGATCGACACCTCGTCGCTCGCGTCGATCCGGATGATCTCGCGCTCGCGGTGGGTCAGCACCAGATTCCACTCGGCGAACTCGGCCTGCGCCCGTGCGCATCGCACCTGCGCGAAGGCGTCGGCAGCGGTCGAGTTCATGGCCCCAGTCTAGAACGCGGGTTCGACAAAGTGTCGAATAATACTGTGTTTCTCGTCAAGTGAGACGAGTGGCGGGTGGCCGCGAGGCGTACACGATCGCAGCCACCACGGGCAGCGTCAGCAGGCCGGCAACCGCCGAGAGCGCACCGAAGCTCCACAGCGCCACCACGACGCCGGCCACGAGGCCGCCGGCGGCGCCGGCGAGGTTCATCGTCAGGTCGCTGAAGCCCTGCACCAAGGGCCTGACCTCCGCGGCGACGCTCTGCGTGACCAGGGCGGCACCCGCGATGACCGACATCGACCAGCCCACGCCGAGCAGCACCAGCCCGATCGTGATCTGCACCGTGGAGTCCCCGGCCGTGCCAGCGACGCCGCAGGCGAGGATCAGCAGAGCCTGGCCCAGCAGGATCGTGGGCTCGGCGCCCCAGCGGTCGGTCATCCACCCGAAGACGGGGGAGAGGGCGAACATGCCGGCGATGTGCAGGCTGATCGTGAAGCCGATGATCGACAGCGATGCCCC
>JBEVDF010000145.1:0-8200 GCA_040514145.1 Aeromicrobium sp. | reverse complement strand
GGCATTCGCGGACCGATCGCGCCGCTCGGCATGTGCAACGGACTGATGGTGCCGATCGTGTACTTCGACCAGCTGTACTCCTTCGACCGCGCGACATTGCAGAAGTCCCTGCCCAGGCCCAAGGACGTGTCGCCGAGTGCATTCGCCGACACCGCCGAGGAACTGATGGACCGCATCCTGCAGTTGGCAGACAACGCGGGCTCCAGCGACGCGGACCGAGCCCTGAACTATCTGGCCGTGCGCTACGAGCGGATCTATTCGGCAACCGCCGAGGCCCACCAGCGGAACCAGTCCGTGACAAGCATTGATGTCCGCCCTACGGCCCTGACCGGTGCGCGGCGGCTCGTGGACGTCGTGTTCTCCTACACCGATCGCAGCACCGACGTCGTCGACCGGTCGGCAGTCCGAGTCGACGTCACCGAAGAGTTCCCGTACTTGGTCAGCAAGCTCTCGCCCTACACCGAACGCTGAGCACCGAATGCCGAAGCTTGAAAGGAGGCAACAGAATGCGAGTTCCAGGTTTCACCGCGGAGAGTTCGTTCGTCCAGGCCGGAGGGCGCTCCCACGCCGCCGGCTCCTCGTTCGCGGGTCGCGCCACGGGTGTCGTGCCGCAGGCGGTGCACCGGCACCCCACGCTCAAGCTTGAACGGGCGACCCCGCTTCCGCCGCACACGCACAGCTGCAGCGGGGTCATCGGGTGCATGGATCTGCTCTTGTCCGGGGTCTGCCAGCACGACGGGTCGACCATCATCTGTACCTCGAGCGGCTGCGTCTGCGAGCCGTGATGAGGCGAAGAAAGGAGCGCAGCACACCATGAGGACACCGGGATTCACCGCCAGCGCGTCGCTCGACCGGATCCGGCGCGCGCCACGACCGGCGATGGCGGAAACGGGTACGAGGGCCGGCCGGGTCGTCCCGGCCGTCTCGGGGGTCTACCAGATCGAGGGCACGTTGTACTGCTGCGACCCGTGCGGGTCCTACCCCGATGGGTCGCTCAAGCACTGCTGCTTCGATTGCGGGACGGGTTCCATCCCCGCGTCGGGGCGCGTGGTCGTGGTCGAACACTAGTCGCGCCGCCACAGGTGAGGAGACAACGATGAGGATCCCTGAGTTTCGCGCCGAGAGCTCGCTGTACGCTCCGAGTCGTCGCTACCTGACGCCCGGGAGTCCCCGGGGTCTCGCCGCCCGCACCCTGCTGCCACAGGCCAGATTCCCGTCAGGTGGGCCGGTGGACCTGCAAGAGTGCTGGCAGCGCTGCATCTGGACGCCTTGGGACTGCCCGTCGGAGTGCGAGAACGTTCCCTGGCCGACGGTGCCGCCCCAGCCCAAGCAAGTGCTCAAGTTCTGAACACCACGCTCGCCGAGTCTCACTCAGGCGGGCGCCCGACTTGACCGGAGCTGTGTGCTCGTCTGCCCAGGTGTCAGTTCGCTGGTCCAGAACGCTCGGACCTGGGTGAATCGAGCATCAGCGGTAGTTGGTGAACTGCACCGCGAAGTCGAGGTCGGCACCCTTGACCAGGGCGATGATCTCCTGCAGGTCGTCGCGCGACTTGCTCGTGACGCGCAGCTCGTCGCCCTGGATCTGCACCTTGGCGCCCTTGGGTCCCTCGTCGCGGATGAGCTTGCTGACCTTCTTCGCCTGCTCGGTGCTGATGCCCTCGCCGAAGGTGCCGTTGATCTTGATGTCCTTGCCGGACTGGCGCGGGTCGTCGGCCTCGAAGGTCTTGAGGCTGATGCCGCGCTTCACGAGCTTGGTCTGGAACACGTCCAAGATGGCGAGCGCCCGCTCTTCGGCGTTCGCGGTGATCTCGACACCCCACTCGCCCTTCCACTCGATGGAGGCGCCGGTGTTCTTGAAGTCGTAGCGCGTCGCAATCTCCTTGGCCGCCTGGTTGAGGGCGTTGTCGGCCTCTTGGCGGTCGATCTTGCTGACGATGTCGAAGGAGGAGTCGGCCATGAGCCCACCCTAGCCGCCCTGATTTCAGGGTCGGCCGGACGCTGGGGTAATCTTGCGGACTGTCGCGGCAGGTTGCCCGAGCGGCCAAAGGGAGCTGACTGTAAATCAGCCGGCATTGCCTACAGAGGTTCGAATCCTCTACCTGCCACGTGATGCGAGCCCCCGACCGGAGACGGTCGGGGGCTCGTTCGTTCCGGTGGGTGGGCGACTGCCGGTCCCGGCCCCTATCGTCGAGGTCATGAGCCACGCCGACGATCGCCGTTCCGGTGACGACTCGTCCCTGCACGCGCTCTACGAGCTCGTCCCCGAGGCCTACGAGCTCGATCTGCTCGAGGAGGCGCGCCAGCAGCGCGACGAGGACCAAGTCGCGGCGCTGATGGTCGAGCTCGCCGCCGCCTGGGGTGTCGCCGTCGCCGGTCTGGGCTTCGACGAGCCCGTGCCGGCGCCGCCGGCCGAGGCCGCCGCCCCCAGCGTCACACAGGCTCGCTTCCTGGTCGAACGGCTGCTCGGCGGCGTGGTCGTCGACGACGACGCCCGCTGACCCCGCAGGTACGGTGATCGCGTGGCAGACACGTGGTTCGACCGCAGGACGTATCGCTGGGACCAGTGGGAGCTCGCTGCACTCCTCGAGGCCAAGCAGGCCGCCGGTGTCCGGGTCAGCGTCGTGATCCCCGCGCTCGACGAGGCCGCCACCGTGGGCGACGTCGCGGGCCGCATCCACGACGCGCACGTCCGGGACTCCGGTCTCGTCGACGAGCTGATCGTGATCGACAGCGGCTCCACCGACGACACCGCGCGCATCGCCGCGCAGGCCGGCGCCACCGTGCATGACCTCGCGGACATCCGCACCGACCTCGGCAGCCACCGGGGCAAGGGCGAGGCGATCTGGAAGGCGCAGTTCGTGGCCACGGGCGACGTGCTCGTGTTCATCGACGCCGATCTGACCGAGTGGGACACGCACTTCGTCACCGGGCTGCTCGGACCACTGCTCACCGATCCGTCGGTGGCGCTCGTGAAGGGCTTCTACGAGCGTCCCTTCCGCGAGGGAGCCCTCGACGACCCCGACGGCGGCGGCCGGGCCACCGAGCTCGTCGCGAGGCCGGCGCTCGCGCTGCTGCGGCCCGAGCTCACCCACGTGGTCCAGCCGCTCGCGGGGGAGTGGGCCGTGCGCCGCACCGCGCTGGCCGCCCTGAGCGTTCCCGTGGGGTACGGCGTCGACCTCGCTGCCCTCGTCGACGTGGCCGACGCCGAGGGCCTCGACGCCATCGCCCAGGTCGACCTCGGCCGGCGCGGTCACTCCCACCAGCCCCTCCGCGCCCTCGGGGCGATGTCGGTGCAGCTCCTGGCCGCGATGATGACGCGCGCGGGTCGCGCCCCGGACGCCGACGAGGTCACCTTGAGGCAGTTCCGATCGTTCGAGGGGGCGTTGGTGGTCCTGCACCGGGACGTCGACCTCACCGAGCGCCCGCCGTTCGCGGAGGTGGTCCGATGACCCTGCGCCTGGGACGTCACAGCTTCGACGACGACCGCACGCTGATGATGGCGATCGTCAACCGCACGCCCGACTCGTTCTTCGACCGCGGCGCCACGTGGGCCGAGGACTCGGCGTTCGAGCGCGTGCAGCAGGTCGTCGCCGAGGGCGCCGAGATCGTCGACATCGGCGGGATCAAGGCGGCCCCCGGAGCCGAGATCGACGCCGACGAGGAGAAGCGCCGCGTCGTCGGGTTCGTCGAGCGTGTGCGATCGGCCTTCCCCGACGTCGTCATCAGTGTCGACACCTGGCGCTCCGAGGTGGCTCGCGCCGTCTGCGAGGCCGGCGCGGACCTGCTCAACGACGCGTGGGGCGGAGCCGACCCGGCGCTGGCCGCGGTCGCCGCGGAGTTCGACGTGGCGTTGGTCTGCACGCACACCGGCGGCATCACGCCGCGCACCCGGCCCCACCGCATCGAGTACGACGACGTGATGGCCGACGCCATCGCGTCCACCGTGGCCGAGGCCGAGCGGGCCCTTTCCCTCGGGGTGGCGCGCGAGAGCATCCTCATCGACCCCGCGCACGACTTCGGCAAGAACACGTTCCACTCGCTCGAGGTGACCCGTCGGCTGGGCGAGATGGTCGACACCGGCTGGCCGGTCCTGGTGTCGCTGTCGAACAAGGACTTCGTCGGCGAGACCCTCGACCGTCCGGTGGGGGAGCGCCTGCTCGGCACGCTCGCCGCCACGGCCGTGGCCGCCACGGCGGGCGCGCGGGTCTTCCGCGTCCACCAGGTCCCCGAGACCCGCCAGGTCGTGGACATGGCGTGGACGATCGCCGGCCGGCGCCCGCCCGCTCGCGCCATCCGGGGGCTCGCATGATCCGCCGGTTCGTGGTCGTGCCGCCCGTCCCGGCGCTCCTGCCGCGCTACACGAGTCTCGAGGACCCCGTGGCCGAGCTGCGGGTCTCCGCCGTCGCCGCGGTGCGGGCGATCGTCGCGGGCGCCGAGTCCGTGGCCGTCGTCGGCGACGATCCCTTCGTCGATGCGGTGGCTCGGGCCCTGCTCGACGCCGCGGGCTTCACCGGTCGTCTCGACATGGACGCCGAGGTGGTCCTCGTGATGGCGAACGGCAGCGCCAAGCGCGGCGAGAAGGCCCCGGGACACTTCGACGAGCGGGCGCTGGAGTTCGACGACTCCGTCGACCTCGCCCTGCGCTCGGGCGACGGCGCCCGGCTGGCGGCCCTGGACGCCACGCTCGGCGCCGACCTGTGGGCCTCGGGCATCAAGACGCTCACGGCGCTGGGGGAGACCTTGGACGGGCGCTGGCAGGTCTCGGTCCCCTACGCCGACGCCCCCCACGGCGTCCTCTGGTGGGTCGCCGCCTGGCTCCGCGCCTGACCTCCGGTCAGCCAGATGTGTAGCGGTATCCACCTTTTCCACGTGGATCCGCCGCATATAACGTGGACAGCGCTACACATCTCGCGCGCCGGAGGCGTGAGGGAGGCCGTGTCCTAGGCTGTCGCCGTGGCCTACGACGCGCTCTTCGACTCCGTGTTCGCCCGCATGGATCCCGAGCGCATCCATGAACGCGCCTTCGCCGCGATCCGCCTCGGCCGCCCTGTCTCGCGCCTGGCCTACCGCGTCGAACCGTCGCCGGTCGAGGTCATGGGCGTCGAGTTCCCGCACCGTTTCGGTCTCGCGGCTGGGTTCGACAAGAACGCCCGCGGCGTCCTGGGCCTGCTCGCGCTCGGCTTCGGTCACGTCGAGATCGGCACGGTCACGGCGCGGCCCCAGCCGGGCAACGACCGTCCGCGGCTGTTCCGCCTGGTCGACGACCACGCGATCGTCAACCGGATGGGCTTCAACAACGACGGCGCCGCCGTGGTGGCCTCCCGCCTGCACCGCCTGCGCGGCACGGCGGCGGGACGCCGGGCCATCATCGGCGTGAACATCGGCAAGACCAAGGTCGTCCCGGCCGAGCGTGCGGCCGAGGACTACGTCGAGAGCGCCCGCCTGCTCACGCCCCACGCCGACTACCTCGTCGTCAACGTGTCGAGCCCCAACACCCCCGGGCTGCGCGACCTGCAGGCGGTCGAGTCGCTCGAGCCGATCCTCGCGGCGGTCAAGGGCGTCGCCGACGGCAACCACGGCGGCCGGGTCCCACTCGTGGTCAAGATCGCCCCCGACCTCGCCGACGAGGACGTGGACCAGGTCACCGACCTCGTCCTCGAGCTCGGCCTCGACGGGATCAGCGCCACCAACACGACGATCGCCCGGCCCACGGACCTGCGGACGCCGCGCGAGGTCGTCGAGGCCGCCGGGGCCGGCGGACTCTCCGGGCCCGTCCTGGCCGATCGCGCCGTCGAGGTGCTGCGCCGCATCCGCGCGCGCGCCGGCGAGGGACTCACCCTGATCGGCGTCGGAGGGGTCACCGACGAGGCGGACGTGAGGACCCGGATCGAGGCCGGAGCCGACCTCGTCCAGGGCTACACGGGATTCATCTACGGGGGCCCCGCGTGGCCTTCGAGGCTCGCCCGCGCCGCACGCTGAGGACTGCGATAGCAGCCCGGATCGACATCGTGCCCACCCCGATTTGGGAACGCGGCACCTGACCCGGTATCTTTACTTGTCGGCTTGCCCCTTTAGCTCAGTCGGCAGAGCGTTTCCATGGTAAGGAAAAGGTCTACGGTTCGATTCCGTAAAGGGGCTCTGAGTGGCAGGGAGACCTGCCACTCCTCGGCTGGGTAGCTCAGGTGGTTAGAGCACACGACTCATAATCGTGGGGTCGCGGGTTCGAGTCCCGCCCCAGCTACCGAAGTGGCAAGACAGCAACGACGCCCAGTTCGCATGGGCACGACCAGAAGAGGCACACCGTGGCCAGCAAGAGCTCCGACGTTCGTCCCAAGATCACCTTGGCCTGCACCGAGTGCAAGGAACGCAACTACATCACCAAGAAGAACCGTCGCAACGACCCCGATCGCCTCGAGGTCAAGAAGTACTGCCCGCGTTGCAACCTGCACCGGGCGCACCGCGAAACGCGCTGAACCCGTCTTGCGACGACCCCCGTGCCACCCGGCGCGGGGGTCGTCGGCGTTCTGTGGAGGTTCCGATCGTGCCTGCTAGCGTCACCGGCATGCTCCTGTCCGAGGTCACCACGCTCCGCCTGGGCGGCCCGGCCCGCACCGTCGTCGAGGCGACCACCGAGGACCAGCTGATCGCCGCCGTGCGCACCGCGGACGAGGCCGGTGAGCCCGTCCTGCTGGTCGGTGGCGGCAGCAACCTCGTCGTCCCCGATGCCGGCTTCGAGGGCACCGTCGTGCTCGTCCGCACCCGCGGCATCGAGGTCTCGGCCGACGCCTGCAGCGGCGCCATGGTCACCGTGGCCGCCGGCGAGAACTGGGACGAGTTCGTCGCCCACGCCGTCTCGCAGGACTGGGAGGGCGTCGAGGCGCTCGCGGGCATCCCCGGCTCGGTCGGGGCCACCCCGATCCAGAACGTCGGCGCCTACGGCCAGGAGGTCGCCGACACGATCGTCAGCGTCCGCACGTGGGATCGCGCCGAGAACCGGGTCCGCACGCTCATGTTCACCGATCTGGGATTCGGCTACCGCCACAGCCGCTTCAAGGACGAGCCGGACCGTTTCGTGGTCCTGTCCGTGGCGTTCCAGCTGCGGTTCGCGGGCGCGCTCAGCGCGCCGGTGCGCTACGCCGAGCTGGCCCGGCACCTGGGCGTGGAGGTCGGTGCGCGCGCCCGCCTGGCGCAGGTGCGTGAGACGGTGCTGGCGCTGCGGCGCGGGAAGGGCATGGTGCTCGATCCGCAGGACCACGACACGTGGAGCGCGGGATCGTTCTTCACCAACCCGATTCTGGCGCCGGACGAGGCGGCGAAGCTGCCGCCCGAGGCGCCCCGGTTCGAGCAGGGCGACGGCTCGGTCAAGACCAGCGCGGCGTGGTTGATCGATCACGCGGGCTTCGCGAAGGGATTCACCCGAGGGCCGGTGGGCCTGTCGAGCAAGCACGTGCTGGCACTCACCAATCGCGGCGGCGCCACCTCGGCCGACCTGCTGGCGCTGGCCCGCGAGGTGCGCGACGGCGTGGAGCGGGAGTTCGGGATCCGGCTGGTCAACGAGCCGGTGCTCGTCGGCGGCGACCGGCTGTAGGGCCGCCGCCGACGGCGCTCAGGCGAACAGCGAGATCAGCGACAGCTCGGAGTAGTCCGAGGTGGTGGTCGAGGACGTGACGCCCGCGATGAGCAGCACGATGAAGAACGCGAACGCGATGATGCCCAGGATCAGCAGCACCGTGCCGATGATGCCCAGGATGCGGCCGGCCTGCGCCTCGCCGCGGCCGTCGTAGACGCCCGGGTTCGCGTCGATCTCGGCGACGGCGCGGTTGCCCATGACCCACGCGAAGGGCGCCAGGACGCCGCACACGATGATGCCGAGGATGCCCAGGATCAGCACGAGGGTGGCCTTCGGGTGCTTCGGCGGGGGAGCGCCCCACTGCTGCTGGCCCGGGTAGGGCTGCCCGGGACCCGGGGGCTGCGCACCGTAGGGCTGCTGTCCCGGATACGGCTGCTGCTGACCGGGGTAGGGCTGCTGCTGGCCGGGGTACGGCTGCTGCTGGCCGGGGTAGGACGGCTGCTCGGGGCCCGGCGTCGGGTCGTTCGGCTGCTGGCCCGAGGGATCTCCGGGGTGCGACGGCGGCTGGTTCTCGCTCATGTGGCCATCGTTCCACGTTCATCGGCCAGCCAGGCCTCGACACCCGCCAGC
>JBEVDF010000102.1:0-2527 GCA_040514145.1 Aeromicrobium sp. | reverse complement strand
ACCAGGTGCGGGTCGAAGATGCCGATCGCCTCCATCAGCGCGTACATCGTGGTCGGACCGACGAACGCGAAGCCGCGCTTCTTGAGCTCCTTGGACAGCGCCTTCGACTCGGCCGACATCGTCGCCATCTCGGAGGTGTCCTCCCAGGCCGGCGGCTCCTCCGGGGCGAAGGAGAGCACGAACGCCTCGAGCCCCTCCTGCTCCCGCAGCGCCACGGTCGCTCGGGCGTTGGTGATGGTCGCCTGGATCTTGAGCCGGTTGCGGACGATGCGCGGCTCGTCCATCAGCCGGGCGAAGTCGGCGTCGTCGAAGGCCGCGATCGCCTCCGCGTCGAACTCGTGGAAGACCTCCCGGAAGGCCGGGCGCTTGTTGAGGATCGTCGACCACGACAGGCCGGACTGGAACGCCTCCAGCGTCAGCCGCTCGAGGTACGACGCCTCCCCGTGCACGCGGCGCCCCCACTCCTCGTCGTGGTAGTCGCGCATGACGCCGGCGCCGCCGGCCCACGGGCAGCGCGGCACTCCGTCCTCACCGATCAGTGGTCCCATGGGGCCCATCCTTGCCGAACCCTCCGACAGGTGGCGCGCGGGTGATTCTTTGGCAGGTCTCGGTCGCGGGTACGCCGGTTGGGGACCAAACCGCAGGTTTCCGCGCACAGGTTGCCGAATGATCCCGCCGAATGGTCATGAACCGCAGGCCGGGGCGCCCACCGCAGGAGCACACCGTCACGATCGGTCACGAACTGCAGCTGTGGGGCCCGATTCCGTGCGGTTCGTGACCAATCGATCGATCCAACGAGCACGCACCGCCGACCCTCAGCGGCGCTCCCGCAGCCGGGCGTTCGGGAGCGGCGGGGCCGGGATCGGCGGACGCTCGTCGCCGACCGGGACGCCGAACCAGCCGTCGGCCAGTCGGCCGTCGACGATCTGGTCCTGCCAGGCGGCCCGCCACTCGACGACCTCCTCGTGGGTGCGGGCGACGATGTTCCACCACATGACGATCGCCTCACCGAAGGGCGGGCCGCCGAGGAGCAGCAGCCGCACCGGCTCGTCGTACGACGTGAGCTCGAGCGTCGACCGGCCGGGCGGGACGTAGGCGAGGTCGTGCTGCTCGGTCTCGACGCCGGCGACGGAGAGCGCGCCGCTGTCGACGAGGACGCCGTGCTCGAAGGTCGGGTCGACGTCGAGCGCCAGGGAGGCGCCGGGCTGGAGCAGGACCTCGGCGCCGAGGAGCGGCGTGTACGTCGAGACCGGCGACGTGTCGCCGAGCAGCGAGCCGAGGAAGACCCGCGCCTCGAAGCCGTCGCCGGTGACCGGTGACGGCGCGTGGTGGGCGAAGGTCGGGTCGACGAAGCGGGCGGAGTCGGGCAGCGCCACCCAGAGCTGCGCCCCGTGCAGGGTCGTCGTCGACGCCGGCGAGACCTCGGAGTGGCTGATCCCGCGGCCGGCGGTCATCAGGTTGACCTCACCGGGCCGCACCATCGCGTGGTGGCCGGCGCTGTCGCGGTGCTCCACCTCGCCGGTGAAGAGCCAGCTCACCGTCTGCAGCCCGGTGTGCGGGTGCGGGGGCACGACCATGCCGCCGCTGTCCGCGACCTCGTCCGGCCCGTAGTGGTCCACGAAGCACCAGGCGCCGATCAGCGAGCGCTCCCGCTGCGGCAGCGTGCGACGGACCCGCATCGCCCGCGGACCGCCGAGCGGCACGTCGCGCGGCGTCATGATCTCGACACCGCTCGCCGTCGCGGTGCGGCAGTCCAGCTCCGGCGGCTTCTCCTCGAGGTTGCTCACGGAACCATTGTGTCTCGCGGATCAGGCGTTGTGCTCGGGCTCCACGGTCCGCTTCTTGTCACCCGCGGTCGTGGTCCCCGAGTCGCTCGGCTCGCTGACTCCCTGCGCACCGTCCGGGCGCTCGAGGCGCACGATGACCGACTTCGACGTCGGGCAGTTGCTGCCGATGGCCGTGGACCCCAACGGGATCAGGGGGTTCGTCTCCGGGTAGTACGCCGCCGCGCAGCCTCGCGGCTGGTCGTAGGGCACCACCCGGAACTGCGGGGCGCGGCGCTCGGAGCCGTCCGACCACTCGCTGACCAGGTCGACGAACGAGCCGTCCGCGAGGCCCAGGGCGGTGATGTCGTCGGGGTGGACGAAGACGACGCGGCGGCCGTTCTTGATGCCGCGGTAGCGGTCGTCGAGCCCGTAGATCGTGGTGTTGAACTGGTCGTGCGAACGCAGCGTCTGCAGCAGCAGCCGACCCTCGGGGACGTGCAGCACATCGGTCGGGCTGGTCGTGAAGACCGCCTTGCCGATGTCGGTCTGGAACGTCCGGGAGTCGCGCGGCGGGTGCGGCAGCACGAAGCCGCCGGGCCGGGTGACCTTCTCGTCGTACGCCGCGCAGCCGGGCACCACCTTGGCGATCCGGTGCCGGATCTGGGTGTAGTCGGAGCGGAACTCGTCCCACGGGATGCCGTGCCGGTCGCCCAGCGTCGCGATCGCGAGCGAGCAGATGATGTCGACCTCGGACTTGAGGT
>JBEVDF010000328.1:0-4197 GCA_040514145.1 Aeromicrobium sp. | reverse complement strand
CCGCACGGTCTCGGGGTCGGCGAGCGAGCCGATGCGCCGGGACAGCACGGTGCTCGAGACCGCCAGGCCCAGCGTGTAGGCCAGCCCGTAGGCGAGCGCCAGACGCGTGGAGACCTCGATCGGCGCCGCACCGGTGGTGAGGGCGACCGCCAGGGCGATGTTCGCTGCGGCGATGCCCACCTGGATCCAGAAGGGCGTGCGGGTGTCCTCCAGCGCGTAGAAGCCGCGCAGCACGATGTAATGCATGCTGAACATCACCAGCGCCAGCGCGAAGGCCGAGATGGTCGTGCCGATGGCCTCGGTGTTGCCCCGTGCCGCGCCGAACCCGGCGAGCACCGACGCCATCGGCAGCCCGAGGCAGGCCACGGCGACCGCGATCGGCGCGATGAGCATGAGGGCCAGGCGCAGGGTGCGGCTGAGCTCGAGCCGCATCCTGGCGAAGTCGTGCTCGGCGGCGCGGGCGGCGAGCGTGGGGATGATGGCGGTGGCCAGCGAGACGGTGATGACGCCGTGCGGCACCTGGCTGATGAGGAAGCCGACGTCGTAGACGACCTGACCCGCGCTGGAGACGTTCTGCTTCACGCCCTCGATGTCGGCGCCGGAGGCGAGCCGCACGATGACGAAGTAGGAGATCTGGTTGACGATGATGAACGCCAGCGTCCAAGCGCCGAGGCGCAGGGTGTGGCTCAGTCCGACGCCGCGGAAGTCGAATCGCGGCTGGTAGCGGAAGCCCACCTGGCGCAGGAAGGGCAGCAGCACGAGAGCCTGGACGGCGATGCCGAGCGTCGACCCCAGGCCCAGCAGCCAGGCCTCGCCGGTGCTGAAGCCCTCGTCGGCACCCGGGCTGGCGACCCCGAAGATCACCGCGTAGGCGCCCAGCACGGTGAGCGCGACGAGGTTGTTGACGATGGGGGCCCACATCATGGGGCCGAAACGCTGGCGGGAGTTGAGGATCTGGCCCACCAGGACGAAGGCGCCGTAGAAGAACACCTGCGGCATGCACAGCAGCATCAGCAGGTAGGCCGACTCGCGCTGGCGGGTGAACTCGTCGGTGAACAGGTCGGCGCCGAACAGCAGGCGCAACAGGACCGGCACCGCGATCATCAGGATGATCGTCGCCGAGCCGAGCACGAGCAGGCCCAGGGTGACGATGCGGTTGGCGTACGCGTCGCCGCCGTCGGGGTCGTTCTTCATGGCGCGCACGAGCTGCGGCACCAGGACGACGTTGAAGATGCCGCCGGCGACGAGGATGTACAGCGAGTTCGGGATCGAGTTCGCGACGTTGAACAGGGAGCCGTTCAGCGCACTGCCGACCACCGCCAGCAGCACGAGCGACCGCAGCAGGCCCGTGATGCGCGAGACGATGGTGCCCAGCGCCATCCACGCACTGGCGCGGGCGAGGTTCGGATCACTCATCGGGACCCTCGAAGCCGTCCGCGTCCTCGGCCGGAGCCGTGGCCCGCCGCCGCCGACGACCCAGGAAGCGCCGGGCCCACGTGGCGATCACGAGCACTCCGGCCGCGGCCATCGCGAGCCACACGATCAGGCCCACGTTGCTGCTGCGGATGTTGAACACGGCCGGCTCGCCGAACGTCACGCCGGCCTCGGTCTCCAGTCGGGCACTCACGGTGCTCGAGGTCTGGTCCCCGAGGTCGACCTGCACGGTGAAGGTGTGGCGCTCGCCCGCGTCGATCTCGACGATGTCGATGTCGTCGAGCTTCAGCGAGGAGTTGTCGGCCACGAGATCCAGCCCCACCCGCACCGTCTTGTCCGTCTGGTTGGCCAGGGTGAGGGGGAATCCGCCCCGGCTGCTGGACAGCGTGATCGTGGAGGGGCTGTCGATCGTGATGTCGTCGAGGTCGGAGTCCAGCGCCGCGAGCTCGCGACTCACCTGCTGGTCGAGTGCGGAGAGGTCGGTGCGCCAGCGCACCGACATCAGCGCGGCGATGTCGCGGTCGTGGTCGGGCCGGCTGGGATCGACCACCACGGCGTCGTGCAGGTCGGCCACCGCCGAGAGGTTCGCGATCGCGTCCAGGGAGGCGGCGTCCAGCGAACGGGTCTCGACGTCCTCGACCACGTCGCCGCTGTAGCTCAAGGGGGCGGACCGGGTCAGGTCCGTGGCCGTGGTCGGCCGGGTGAGACCGCCCGAGCCCTGCGTGGTCACCGCCGCCGCCACCACCGGGCCGCCGGTCGTGCCGGGATCCCAGCTCGGATCCACGATCGTGACGGCGTCCGACCGCGAGTTCTTGTCCCCGTCGAGTGAGAGGGCGCCCAGCGCCGCGTCGGTCAGGATGCGCTGGCGCATCGTCACCGGCGTCTCGCTGCCGGGCACGTCGGGCAGCGCGCCGTTGACCAGCAGTGGCAGCGGCCCGTTGACCGTCTCGAGGTTCACGACCGACCCCAGGCGCGGTTCCCACCCCGGCAGGCTCTGGCGCGAGACCAGCGTGGGTCCGTCGCCGCGCGCCCGGATGTCCTCGAGCATCGTCAGGGTGGTGCCCGCGATCGTCGGCCACGAGGCCCGCAGGCCGCTGAGGGCGTTGTCGGCCAGGCTGTCGTCGGTGGCCTGGTCGACCCGCTTCCACAGCACCTCGGCATTCGAGGGATAGCGGCTCAGTGCGAGCTCGTCGGGGCGCGCGTACGACACGATCCAGGTGGCCGAGTCCAGCGCCAGCTCGCGCAGGTCGGCCAGCCACGCGGTGACGGCGGCGGTCCCGGCGGCGGAGAGCTCCACGCCCTGCGGCAGGTTCTCGGGATCGGTCAGTCGCGCGAGGTCGTCCAGGATCGCGGGGTCCAGCACGATCGAGCGGCCTTCGCGCGGGGTCGCGGCGGCGGCATCGAGGTAGTGGCGCAGCTGACCCTGCCGCACCGAGCGCGCCGCCTCCTGCAGCTCACTGTCGTCGGGCGCCCACGTGGGGGTGAACGGCCAGACCAGACCGGCGGGGATGGGTGTGGCGGGATTGGACACCCACGGCAGGAAGGTGGTGGCGCGGGCGACGGCGTCGTTCGACCGCTGGCCCTCCTCGTCGGTGGCCAGCACCTGGACGCCGACGGGGTACACGCCCCCGGGGCCGGTCAGGCCCAGCCGCGAGACCGGCACCGAGACCTTGAACCGGCGCACCCCGCCCGGAGCGAGGTCGCCGAGCTCGGCGAAGGAGCCGGTGTCGACCACGCGCTCGCCGGTGTAGGACTGGCCGTCCTCGATCGCGTCCTCGATCTGGCCGCGGGACTGGAACGGGCTGCGCGGGATCACGAGGTAGGCCTGCACCGAGGTCCAGGGCGTGGACCCGGTGTTGCGCACGATGCCGGTCATCGTGATGGTGGCGTCGGCAGACAGCCGCGACGGCGTCAATCCGTCGATCCTCACGCCCAGCGAGCCGTCGGCGGCGGTGGCGGTGGGGCTCGGTGAGCCCACGAGCAGTGACACCGCGACCACGAGGGCGGTCAGCCACGCGCGGATCGTCACCACGTCATCGTTGTGGGAGCGACGTCGGCATCCGCGGCTGCGACTCAGCGCGCGGCCCACCACGCGCGCAACGCCTCGATGGCCTGGTCCTCGGGCAGCGGGCCGCGATCCATGCGCAGGTCGAGCAGGAAGCGGTACGCCTCGCCGACCTCGCGGCCGGGGCCGATGTCCAGGACCTCCATGATCCGGTTGCCGTCGAGGTCGGGGCGGATGGAGGAGAGCTCCTCCTGAGCGGCCAGTTGGCCGATGCGCTGCTCGAGGTCGTCATAGGTGCGCTGGAGCCGCAGGGCCTTGCGCTGGTTGCGCGTGGTGCTGTCGGCGCGGGTGAGGATGTGCAGGCGCTCCAGCTGGTCGCCCGCGTCGCGGACGTAGCGCCGGACGGCCGAGTCGGTCCACTCGCCCGAGCCGTAGCCGTGGAACCGCAGGTGCAGCTCGACCAGCATGGCCACGTCGTCGGTGATCTCGTTCGGGTAGCGCAGGGCCCGCATGCGCTTGCGGGCCAGCTTCGCCCCCACGACGTCGTGATGGTGGAACGTGACGGTGCCATCGCCGGTGAAGCGGCGCGTGCGCGGCTTGCCGATGTCGTGCAGCAGCGCCGCGAGGCGGATCGTGAGGTCGGGACGCTGCTCCAGCCGGTGCTCGAGCTCGATCGCCTGCTCCAGCACGGTCAGCGAGTGCTCGTAGACGTCCTTGTGGCGGTGGTGCTCGTCGCGCTCGAGCTGCAGCGCGGGCAG
>JBEVDF010000308.1:0-6323 GCA_040514145.1 Aeromicrobium sp. | reverse complement strand
GGGGATCGGCGAGGCGACCCTGGCCGACCTGCGTGACCGGGTCTCGGTCTGACCTGCGCGTCGTCCCGGCCGCCCTCGCGGCCTGGGCGACCGCGGCCGGGCTGACCCGGGCTCCCGCAGGAATCGCGTTCGTCGTGGCCGTCCTCGCGGGCGCGGTCCTCGTGTGGGGGTGGCGCCGACCCGTGCTGGCGTTCCCCGCGGCGGTCCTCGTGCTGGTCGCGGCGACGTGCGGGTGGCGCGTGGCAGCCGTGGACTCCTCGCCGGTGACCGAGCTGGCCGGGCGGGGTGCGACGGTGCGCGCCGAGGTGCACGTGCGCGAGGACGGGCGCGTCTTCGCGGGCGCCGCCGGGCCGGGAACGGTCGTGCCGGTGACCGTGCGGGTCGTGGAGTCGCGGGGCCGGACGTGGCGCGTCCGCGTGCGGGCGACGGCCTTCGTGGAGGGCTCCGAGCGCTTCGTCACCGGCACGCGGTTGGTGGTGCGCGCCGAGCTCGAGCCGGCCGACGACAGCGACGAGGCCGCCGTGCTGCGGATCCACGACTGGCGCGTCGTCGGTGCTGGCCCGTGGTGGTGGCGGTGGAGCGAGGTCGTGCGCGACGGCGTCCGCGACGGCGTCGACCACCGGGACGACCAGGCCGCCGCGCTGGTGCCCGCGCTCGTCGCCGGTGACGAGTCGGGCCTCTCCGACCGCACGCGCGAGGAGTTCGCGACCACCGGCCTGACCCACCTGCTCGCCGTCTCCGGCGCCAACCTCACGATCGTGCTCGGCATCGTCCTGCTGGGCCTGCGGTCCGTCGGCGCGTCCCGTCGTGTCGTGCTCGTGGCCGGGGTGCTCACCGTCGTGGCGTTCGTCGTGGTCGCGCGGCCCGAGCCGAGCGTCCAGCGCGCCGCGGTGATGGGCTCGGTCGCCCTCGCGGGCCTGCTCGTCGGGAGCACCGGCGCCGGGCTGAGGGCCCTCGCGTGGTCCGTCGTCGCGTTGGTCGTGCTGGATCCGTGGCTGGCGACCCGGCCGGGCTTCGTCCTCTCCGTGTCGGCGACGGCGGGCATCATCGCGATGGCACCGCCGCTGGCCCGGCGGCTGCACTGGCTCCCGCACCCCGTCGCCGCCGCGGTGGCGGTGCCGATCGCGGCGCACCTGGCCTGCCTGCCCGTGGTCACGTCGCTGAGCGGCGAGATCTCGATGGTGGCCGTGTTCGCGAACGTGGTGGTGGCGCCGGCCGTCGCCCCGGCCACCGTCGCGGGCCTCGCGGCCGGGCTCGTCGACCTCGTGGCTCCGCCGCTCGCCTGGCCGCCCGGCACGGTCGCGTGGGCGTCGGCCTCGGTGATCGTGGGGGTGGCGCGCGTCGGCGCCGCCGCCCCCGGCGCCGCGATCGTCTGGCCGTGGCCGTGGTGGACGCTGATCCCGGTCACGCCCCTGATCGGGTGGGGGCTGTGGTGGCTGGTGCGGCGTCCGGCACTGGCGGTCGGGGTCACCCTCGGGCTGCTGGTCGCGATCGTGCGCACCCCGACGCCCGGCTGGCCGCCCCGCGACGCGGTCGTCGTGGCATGCGACGTCGGACAGGGCGACGGGTTCGTCGTGCCCACGGCACCGGGGGAGGCGATCGTCATCGACGTCGGCCAGGAGCCCGGCCCGATCCATCGCTGCCTGACCGAGCTCGAGATCGACCGCATCGCCCTGTTGCTGTTCACGCACGGCGACGCCGACCACGTCGACGGCTGGCGCGGTGCGGTGCGGGGGCGGGAGGTCGAGGTCCTCGCCGACGGCCCTTCGGGTGGTCCCTCGGTGCCGGCCGAGCGGCGGGTCCGCCTGCTCGCCGGTCAGAGCGTCCGGGTGCGCGACGTCGGACTCGAGGTGCTCTGGCCCCGTGCCGATGCGCACCGGGTCCCGGCGCAGGCGCGCAACGACGCCAGCGTCGTCGTCCGGGCCACCGTCCGCGGCCACCGGATCCTGTTCACCGGCGACCTGGGGGAGGAGGCCCAGCGCGGGCTCGGCCGGCTCAACCCCGACCTGTCCGCCGACGTGCTCAAGGTCGCGCACCACGGCAGCGCCGACCGCTGGGAGGGACTGCTCGACCGTGTCGGTCCCTCGGTCGCGTTGATCGGCGTCGGGGCCGACAACCCGCACGGGCACCCGACCCCCGCGGTGCTGGACGACCTCGCGCGTCGGCGCGTCACCGTGGGGCGGACCGACACGTCCGGCACGATCGCCGTCGTCGATCGCGACGGGCGCCTCGTCGTGTCGGCCCGGTGACCTATTCTCGGGACGTGGCGAACCCGTTCGGCAAGATCCTGCTGGTCACCGGCAACTCCGAGTTCCTCTCCGACCGCGCCAAGCGCCAGGCGGTGGCCCAGGTCCGCGAGGCCGCGCCCGAGGCCGAGATCGCCGAATCCGTCGCGTCCTCCCTGGCCCCGGGCGAGTTCACCGCCCTCACCAGCGCCTCGCTGTTCAGCCAGGCCACCGCGGTGGTCCTCACCGACCTGCAGGACCTCGGCGAGCAGGTGGCCAGCGAGCTGCTCCAGTACGTCGCGGCGCCGTCGGACGACACCGCCGTCGTGCTCGTGCACGGCGGGGGAGCCAAGGGCAAGGGCCTGCTCGACAAGCTGCGCAAGTCCCCGGCCGTCTCCGAGGTCGCCCAGCAGGCGCCGAAGTACGAGCGCGACCTCATCGCATGGGTCCGCCAGGAGGCCCGCTCGCTCGGGCGCGCCATCGACGACGAGGGCGCGGCGCTGCTCGTCGCGGCCGTCGGGTCCGACCTGCGGTCGCTGGCCGCGGCGGTCGACCAGCTCGTCACCACGCTGGCCGAGGGGGAGCGACTCGACGCCATCGTGGTCGGACGCTACTTCGGCGGCCGGGCCGAGGTGCGCGGCTACGAGATCGCCGACGCCGCCCTCGACGGCCGCCTCGACCTCGCGCTCGAGCGAGCCCGCTGGGCCGAGGCCGCCAAGGTCGCCCCGCTGCTGATCACCGCCGCCCTCGCCTCGGGCCTGCGCCAGCTGGCTCGCGTCGCCACCGCCGACCCCGGCCTGCGCGACGCCGACCTCGCCCGCGAGGTGGGCGCACCGCCGTTCAAGATCCGCTCGCTGCGCCAGAGTGCCCGCGGCTGGAGCGAGGCGTCGCTGCGCCAGGCGCTCGAGGCGGTCGCCCACGCCGACCTGCAGGTCAAGGGCGGCTCGGCCGAGCCCGGCCACGCGGTCGAGCGGATGATCATCGACATCGCCGTCGCCCGGGCCCGCACGTCGTAGGGAACGCGAAAACGCCCCGCACCATCAGGTGCGGGGCGTTGGCGTGAAAATCAGAGCGCGGCGGCCTTCTTGGCGATCGCGGACTTGCGGTTCGCGGCCTGGTTCTTGTGGATGACGCCCTTCGAAGCAGCCTTGTCGAGCTTCTTCGCGGTGTCGGCGGCGAGGGTCTTGGCCTCGTCGGTGTTGCCGGCCTCGACGGCCTCCTGGAAGCGGCGAACGGCGGTCTTCAGCGCGGAGCGCACGGACTTGTTGCGCTCGCGCGCGGCCTCGTTCTGCCGGTTGCGCTTGATCTGCGACTTGATGTTCGCCACGGCAAACCTGTTCTTTCGTCGTTCCGGTGATGAGAAGTCTTGGTCGCGCCCTGCCCGTCGTACGGTGGGCTGGACACGCAATCGTCAATGCTACCAGCGGGAGCGCCCGGTCCTCAAATCCGCATCGTCTCGTAGGCTCGGCTCGTGCAGCTCTTCTACGACATCCTGGTCTGGATCCACATCGCGTGCTGGGTCGCGGCCCTCGTCCTGTGGGCCATGTCGCTCCGCGCCCCGCGCGTTCCCAAGGGCATGGCGCACGCCGTCGCCACCGCTCTGGTCATCGGCATCGTCCTCACCGGGATCGGCTCGGCCAGCGAGGCCGTCCACGACCCGAACAACGCGAAGGTCGGCGTCAAGCTCGTCATCGCGGCGGTCGCCACGGCGATCGCGTTCATGAAGCAGAAGCTGCCCGCACCGAACCCGTGGGGTCACGTCGTCGCGGCCCTGGTCGTGGTCAACGTCGTCATCGCGTACGCCTGGCGATGATCGGTGGTCACGACCTGTGGCCCGGTCGTGGACAATGGATCTCACCATGACGCGCCCCACTCCTGCCCCCACCGTGGGGTCGACTCCGCCCGAACTGCTGCGGAACTTCTGCATCATCGCGCACATCGACCACGGCAAGTCGACGCTCGCCGACCGGATGCTGCAGCTCACCGGTGTCGTCGACGAGCGCGCCGCCCGCGCGCAGTACCTCGACCGGATGGACATCGAGCGCGAGCGCGGCATCACGATCAAGAGCCAGGCCGTGCGCATGCCGTTCACCAAGTCCGACGGTGACGACGACGGCACGACCTACATCCTGAACATGATCGACACCCCGGGGCACGTGGACTTCACCTACGAGGTGAGCCGGTCCCTGGAGGCGTGTGAGGGCGCGATCCTGCTGGTCGACGCGGCGCAGGGGATCGAGGCCCAGACGCTGGCGAACCTGTACCTGGCGATGGACGCCGACCTGCACATCATCCCCGTGCTGAACAAGATCGACCTGCCCGGCGCGCAGCCGGAGAAGTACGCCGCGGAGATCGCCGGGATCATCGGCGGCGACCCCGACGACGTGCTGCGGGTCTCGGCCAAGACCGGCCAGGGCGTCGAGGCGCTGCTGAACCTCATCGTCGACGAGGTCCCGCCGCCCCAGGGTGACCCCGACGCCCCGCCGCGCGCGCTGATCTTCGACTCGGTCTACGACACCTACCGCGGCGTCGTCACGTACGTGCGCGTGTTCGACGGCAAGCTCAGCCACCGCGACAAGATCAAGATGATGTCCACCGGTGCGGTCCACGAGATGCTCGAGGTCGGCGTCATCAGCCCCGAGCCCGTGAAGGCCGACCACCTCGGCGTCGGCGAGGTCGGCTACCTCATCACCGGCGTGAAGGAAGTCCGCCAGAGCCGCGTGGGCGACACGGTGACCTCGGCCACCAAGCCCGCCACTGAGCCGCTCGGTGGCTACCAGCACCCGAACCCGATGGTCTTCTCCGGCCTGTACCCGATCGACGGCGACGACTTCGCCACCTTGCGCGACGCCCTGGAGAAGCTGCAGCTCAACGACGCCGCGCTGGTGTACGAGCCCGAGTCGTCGGGCGCGCTGGGCTTCGGCTTCCGCATCGGCTTCCTGGGCCTGCTGCACCTGGAGATCGTCCGCGAGCGGCTGGAGCGCGAGTTCAACCTCGACCTCATCTCGACCGCGCCGAACGTCGTGTACCGGGTGAAGCTCGAGGACGGCAGCGAGCACACCGTGACCAACCCGAGCGAGTACCCGAACGCGGGCAAGATCTCCGAGGTCTACGAGCCGATCGTGTCCGCCACGATCCTGGCGCCGTCGGACTACATCGGCACGATCATGGAGCTGTGCCAGGCGCGCCGTGGCCAGCTCGGCGGCATGGACTACCTGTCCGACGACCGCGTCGAGATCCGCTACACGCTGCCCATGGGCGAGATCATGTTCGACTTCTTCGATGCGCTGAAGTCGCGCACGAAGGGCTACGCCTCGCTCAACTACGAGCTGTCCGGCGAGCAGGCCGCCGACCTGGTGAAGGTCGACATCCTGCTGCAGGGCGAGCCCGTGGACGCCTTCAGCGCGATCGTGCACCGCGACAGCGCCTACTCCTACGGCGTCGCGCTGGCCGGCAAGCTCAAGGAGCTGATCCCGCGCCAGCAGTTCGAGGTGCCGATCCAGGCCGCCATCGGCGCGCGCATCATCGCCCGCGAGAACATCCGCGCGATCCGCAAGGACGTGCTCGCCAAGTGCTACGGCGGCGACATCAGCCGCAAGCGCAAGCTGCTGGAGACGCAGAAGGAGGGCAAGAAGCGCATGAAGATGGTGGGCCGCGTCGAGGTCCCCCAGGAAGCCTTCATCGCCGCGCTCTCCACGGGCGAGACCAAGCAGTCCTGACACGCCCCACCCCGGCGCCCCCGCCGCCACCCCCTCTCCACTTTTGGAAACGGATTCACGCGAATCGGGCCTCCGGAGGTGAATCCGCGTCCAAAAGTTGCGCCGGGTGGGCGTCGGGGAAGCTCAGCCCTTGGGGCTGCGGGTGAGCTCCTCGAGCTCCCACGGAGCGAACCGAGGCGCTGGGCCGGTGTACCCGCGCGAGACGAGCGCGCGCCAGACCCGGCCGATGAGGTTCGCCGGGCGCTCGAGGTCGCTCGAGACCAACACGAGCACGAGCCACCCATCGGCTTCGAGGCCTTCACGTCGCAGGAGGTCCCGGTGCCGCTGAGCCGCCGACCGCTCGTGGTACCAGCCGTCGTACTCCAGGACGATCCGCCAG
>JBEVDF010000149.1:0-3855 GCA_040514145.1 Aeromicrobium sp. | reverse complement strand
AGCAGGTCGGCCAGCTGGTGCTGCGTGAGTCCACGGTGCTTGCGGGCATCGCGGATCAGGTTGCCGATCCGGTTCTTGTAGCTCTCACTCATGTCAGCCACGGTAACTCACATGTGAGATAACGCAAGAAAGGGTGCCGCGCCCGGGGTGTCGTGGGGGAGGGCCAGCCTCCGGCCGGGTCCTGACAGGATGGGCGCCATGCGTGCGACGACGATCCACGGTACCCGAGACATCCGGGTGTCCGACGTACCCGACCCGGCGATCGCCGCCCCGACCGACGCGGTCGTCAAGGTCGTCGCCGGGTGCATCTGCGGATCCGACCTGTGGCCCTACCGCGGCGACAACGACATCACGCCGGGCGACACGATCGGGCACGAGTGCGTCGGCATCGTCGAGGAGGTCGGCGCGGACGTGACGTCGTTCCGTCCCGGCGACTTCGTCATCGTGCCGTTCGACCACTGCGACAACACCTGTGCGCACTGCCGCGCGGGCGCGCAGGCCGGCTGCGTCAACCTGGGGTTCACGGAGAGCGGCCAGGCCGAGTACGCCCTGGTGACCCAGGCCGACGGAAGCCTCGTGAAGACGGACGGCATGCCCGACGCCGCGCTGATCCCGTCGCTGCTGACGCTGGCCGACGTGTTCCCGACCGGGTGGCACGCGGCGGTCTCCGCGCGCGTCCAGCCGGGCGGTACGGCGGTCGTGGTCGGCGACGGAGCCGTGGGGCTGTTCGGGGTGCTCGCCGCGTCGCTGCTGGGCGCCGAGCAGGTGATCGCGATGTCGCGGCACGAGCCGCGTCAGGCCATCGCGCGCGCGTTCGGGGCGACCGAGATCGTCGCGGAGCGCGACAAGGCCGGCGTGGCCGCGGTGATGGAGCTGACCGGGGGAGTGGGCGCCGACTCGGTGCTCGAGTGCGTGGGCACGGACCAGTCGATGCAGACGGCGTTCCGGATCGCGCGGCCCGGGTCGACCGTGGGCTTCGTGGGAGCGCCCCACGGCATCGAGCTCCCGGTGCGCCGGATGTTCAGCAAGAACATCGGCCTCGCCGGCGGCATGGCGCCGACGCGCAAGTACATCCCCGAGCTGCTCGAGCGGGTGCTCGCCGGGTCCATCGACCCCGGCATCGTCTTCGACAAGACGGTGTCGCTGGACGAGGTCGCCGAGGGCTACCGCGCGATGGACGAGCGCCGCGCGATCAAGGTGCTCGTCGAGCCCTGAGCGAGGACCGGCTCAGTCGCGGCGACCGGACGCGTACAGCCCGACGCCGAGCAGCAGCCCGATGCCCGCGACCATCTCGATCACGACCACGTGGGTGGGGTAGTCGAAGAACACGGCGAACAGGATCAGCAGGATGCCCGCGAGGCCACAGATGCCGAGCAGCGGCTGCTTGGGCAGCGACGTGTTCAGACCCATGCCGGCGAGCACGACGACCGTGCCGATGATGCCGTCGTGGTAGCCCGCCCACATGCCGACGGACTCGGTGCCGTAGAGCAGCCAGCTCCCGAGGATCAGCGTCGCGCCGGATCCGAGGATCAACAGCCAGCCGAGCGGGGACATCACCGGCACCGGGCCGGACGCCACCGGGGTGCCGGAGTGGACTGCAGGGGTGCCGGAAGCGGTACGTCGCTCGGGTGTCGCCATGCCGCAAAGCCTAGAGCACAGCGGCGTTGGGTAGTGCCTGAGGCATGACCTCGTTGGTGCTGGGACCGTTGCTCCGCCACGTCGACGCCACGACGGCCACCCTCTGGGTCGAGACCGAGGCGGCAAGCACGGTGACGGTGGACGCGGGCGACCGGCAGGCGAGCGCCCGGACCTTCGCGGTGCACGGCCACCACTACGCGCTCGTCGAGCTCACCGGACTCGAGCCCGGCAGCCGCACGCCGTACGCCGTCCGCGTCGACGACGAGCTGGTCTGGCCGTCCAGCGACCCGGCGTTCGCGGAGTTCCCGCCGTCGGTGATCGCCACCCTCGAGCCGGGCAAGCCACTGCGGATGGCCTTCGGCTCGTGCCGGGTGAGCGTGGACCACGATGCCGAGGGGACCGAGAAGTTCGGCGTCGACGCGATGCGCGCCTACGCGCTCTTCATGGCCGGGATCACCGAGAGCGACCAGACCGACGCCGAGGACCCGGGGGAGCGGTGGCCGGATCTCGCGCTCTTCCTCGGCGATCAGGTCTACGCGGACGAGACCAGTGACGAGATGCGCGCGTTCATCGAGCAGCGGCGCGATCCGGAGCAGGCGCCGTGGTACGAGCTCCAGGACTACGAGGAGTACGCCCACCTCTACCGGCTCGCGTGGTCGGACCCGGCGAACCGGTGGCTGCTCTCGACGCTGCCGACCGCGATGATCTTCGACGACCACGACATCCGCGACGACTGGAACACCAGCTGGACGTGGCGCCGGGACATGGAGGCCACGGACTGGTGGCACGACCGGATCGTCGGAGGCCTGGCGTCGTACTGGGTCCACCAGCACCTGGGCAACCTCGGCGCCGAGGACCGCGCGGCGGACGAGCTCTGGCGGCAGATCGCGGCGTACGACGGGCCGGGGGAGCTCGACGTGAGCGACGCGCTCGACGCGCTGGCGGACCGGGCGGACCAGCACCCGGAGACCTACCGGTGGAGCTACTCCCGCGACTTCGACACGCAGGCCCGTCTGGTCGTTGTCGACTCCCGCGCGGCGCGGGTGCTCGATCCCGAGCACCGCTCCATGCTCGACGACGGCGAGCTGATGTGGCTCGACTCCCAGCTGCAGGGCGACGTCGACCACCTGCTGATCGGGACGTCCCTGCCGTTCCTGCTGGCTCCCGCGCTGCACCACATCGAGTCGTTCGGCGAGGCGATCGCCGAGGGCGCGTGGGGTGCGCCGGGCATGGCGTTCGGGGAGTGGGCCCGCAAGCGCGCCGACCTGGAGCACTGGGGCGCCTTCGAGACGGGCTTCCGCGACGTGGCCGAGATCGTGCTCGAGGTCGCCAGCGGACGGCGCGGCCGGGCGCCGCGCACGGTCACCTTCCTGTCCGGCGACGTGCACCACAGCTACGTCGCCGAGGCCTGGCCGCGCGACGGCGTGGTGGCCAGCCGGATCCTGCAGGCGGTCTGCTCACCCATCCGCAACCCGCTGCCGAAGGGGATGCGCGGGTTCACCGCGCTGGCCGCCAAGCGCGCGACCGGCGCGGTCGCCCGGCTGCTGTCGCTGGCGGGGCGCGTGGCTCGGGAGCCGATCACCTGGGCGGTCACCCAGGGACCCTGGTACGACAACAACCTCGCCGTGCTCGAGCTCGGGCCGGCCGGCATCCGGATCTGGTGGAACGCCGGGACCGTCGTCGACGACGTGCCCGAGCGACCTCATCTCACCCGGGTCGCGACGGCGGAGGCGATCGGCTAAGCGACGGCGCGGATCGCCGGCACGCAGTCGCAGGAGTCTCCACACGCGAGGTAGGTGTGGGGTGCATGCCCGCACTGCGGGCACGGCATGTCGTGCGAGAGATGCACGGCGTTCGTCTGGACGGTGTCCCACATGGCGCTACCTCCTCCCACGGTGTCGCGTCGCCCCCCAAGGCGCCGAGCGCGTTGCCCGGGTCGTCTTCAACGTGTCATGGAGATCGGCCCTGGATACGTGGTTGCGAGGATTTCACCCAGATTGGGCCGCATCTGGCCCGTCGGGACCGCGCCACGTAGCCCGTTCGGGCCAGGGTCCCGATGTGCCACGATGGCCTGGTGACGAGCCCGGCCGACACCCAGCGCCTGCGCGACCTGGCGCTGCTGCGGCGGGTCCGCGACCGGATGGACCGCGAGTACGCCCAGCCGCTCGACGTCGAGGCGCTCGCCGCCGGGGTCAACCTGTCGGCCGGACACCTCAG
>JBEVDF010000263.1:0-4376 GCA_040514145.1 Aeromicrobium sp. | reverse complement strand
TGGGCGTGCTCGCCGTCGTGGGCCTGGGAGCCGGCGCCCTCGCGCCCGTCCCCACCACGGAGGCGTACTTCGGCGACTCCTCGACCTTCCAGGCCGGCACCATCCAGGCGCATCAGGTGCGCATCTTCGACTGGGGCACGCCGCCGTGCACCACGAACGCCGACGGCTCGGTCACGCTGCGCTACCTCGTCACCTCGCCGCGGTACGACATGGCCTGGTACCGAACCGCCAAGGGCTCGACGATGCCGAGCACACCGTTCCTGACGGTGTCGCCCGGCACCTCCCCGATCGGCTCGGTGGTCACCACCACGATCACCCGCTCGACGCTCGCGGACGGACAGACCCTCGCCAGCGGAACCTACGTGGTCTCGGGCCGGTCGAGGCTCAAGGGCGCCGCGACGTCCCCCTGGCTCTCGAACTCCGACCGCCAGGCCGAGGTCACGGTCGACGCCACCACCGTGCGCTGCGGCGACATCAACCTGCCGCCGACGCTGAGCGTCACGTCGCCCCAGGACGGGACCTCCTACGCCTCACCCGCCGCGATCGACCTCGCCGTGGGCGCCGTGTGCGGCGGCCTGCGCGCGCCGTGCGGCACGACCACCGACGCGAACGGCATCTCCTCGGTGGAGTACCGGCTGCAGCGGGCGAACTGGCTCGGCACGCAGTGCTGGAACCCGGGCGGCTTCTTCGGCGCCGGCTTCTACCTCGCCGGCTGCGGCGACTGGCGCTCGGCCGTGACCACCCCGTCCACGCCGAACACCGCCTCCTCGGCGGTCGCGTGGCGCGTGCCGCTCGGCTCCGGCGGCCCCGGCACCACCTTCCTCCAGGCCGGTGAGTACACGCTCTACCTGCGCATCACCGACAACTCGTCGCCGACGAAGGCGGTCACCGAGCGCACGATCCGGTTCACCGTGCGGTGACCTTCGCGGTCCGCACTACACTCGCCGCGTGACTTCGATCGGCGTGTTCGCGCTCCAAGGTGACGTGCGCGAGCACCTGCAGGCGCTCGGGCGGCTGGGCGTCGAGGCGTTCACCGTGCGCCGCCCGGCCGAGCTGGAGCGGTGCGACGGGCTCATCGTGCCCGGCGGCGAGTCGACCACGATGTACAAGCTCGCCCGCACCTTCGACCTGCTCGAGCCCCTGCGCCGGCGCGTGAAGGACGGCATGCCGACCTTCGGGACGTGCGCCGGAATGATCATGCTGGCCGACCGCATCCGCGACGGCGCGCCAGGCCAGGAGACCGTCGGTGGCCTCGACGTCACGGTGCGGCGCAACGCGTTCGGCCGCCAGGTCGACTCGTTCGAGGTCGACCTGGCGATGACCGGCGTCGATCGTCCGGTCCACGCGGTCTTCATTCGCGCGCCGTGGGTGGAGGAGGTCGGCCCCGGGGTCGAGGTGCTTGCCGAGGTCCCTTCGGGCGAGGCCGCCGGTAGAATCGTGGCAGTGCGGCAGGGGCCGCTCATGGCGACGTCCTTCCACCCCGAGGTCGGGGACGACGACCGTGTGCACGGACTCTTCGTTGACCTCGTGAAGCAGAGCTAGGACTACGCAAAGGAACGTCATGTCGGGCCACTCCAAATGGGCAACCACGAAGCACAAGAAGGCCGCGATCGATGCCAAGCGCGGCAAGCTGTTCGCCAAGCTGATCAAGAACATCGAGGTCGCGGCGCGCACGGGTGGCCCCGACCCTGAGGGCAACCCCACGCTCTACGACGCGATCCAGAAGGCCAAGAAGCAGTCGGTCCCCAACGACAACATCGATCGCGCCGTCAAGCGCGGCGGTGGCGCCGACGGCGGGGGAGTGGACTACAGCACGATCATGTACGAGGGCTACGGCCCCAACGGCGTGGCCTTCCTGGTCGAGTGCCTGACGGACAACAAGAACCGGGCCGCCATGGAGGTCCGTACCGCGATGACCCGCAACGGCGGCACGATGGCCGACCCGGGCTCGGTGTCCTACATGTTCAGCCGCAAGGGCATCATCATCGTCCCGGCCGAGCAGGAGGGCGGTCCGACGAACGAGGACGACGTGCTGATGGCCGTCCTGGACGCCGGTGCCGAGGAGGTCAACGACCACGACGGCAGCTTCGAGGTGCTGTGCGAGCCCGGCGACCTCGTCGCGGTGCGCACGGCGCTGCAGGAGGCCGGGCTGGACTACGACTCGGCCGACGCGTCGTTCGTGCCCAGCGTGCACGTCGAGGTCGACGCCGAGGGTGCCGCCAAGGTCGTCAGGCTCATCGACGCCCTCGAGGACAGCGACGACGTGCAGAACGTGTTCGCGAACTTCGACGCGCCGGACGAGGTCATGGCCGACCTCTGAGCCGGCCTCGGCCATGATGTGGCCATGGACCGACGCGTGCGCACTCCCGACGGAGTGGGATGGAGCGTCCGCGTCGGCCGTCCCGCCCTGCGGGGCAGCGAGGGAGACCTCGTCGTCGGCGGTGCTCCCGCCGCCGGCGGCTTCGCGCCGCTGCTCGTCGTCGTGGGGCTCGTCCTGCTCGCGGTGCTCACGCCGGTCCTCATCAAGAGCGATCGGGCGTGGGCGCTGGCGTTCGTCCCGGTCCTGTTGGTGGCCGGCTGGCTGCTGCTCGCGCGCGACCCGGTGGAGCTGCGCCGCGACGGGTCCGACCGCCCCCTGCACCGCACCCTGGTGACCGGTCGCGTGAACGCCCGCCGCGTCGCCGACGAGCTCGCCTCCGAGATCGAGCGCACCCCCGACGAGAAGCTCACGAACTGACCTGCCCGCCGCGGCTTCACCTCGCGGCGTGCCTCCGCCGGGCCGTCGCGCCCAGCGCCTAGAGTGTCGAACATGCGTTCCCTTCGTGTGCTCGGCGTCGACCCCGGCCTGACCCGGTGCGGCGTCGGCATCGTCGAGGGGATCGCCGGTCGTCCGCTGAACCTGGTCGACGTCGGCGTCGTCCGCACCCCGGCCGACCTCGATCTCGCCAAGCGCCTGCTGCGTCTGGAGCGCGCGCTCGACGAGATCGTCGTGCGGCTGCGCCCCGACGTGGTCGCGGTCGAGCGGGTCTTCAGCCAGCACAACGTGAGCACCGTCATGGGCACCGCACAGGCCAGCGCGATCGCGATGCTGGTGGCCGCGCGCCACGGAATCCCCGTCCAGCTGCACACGCCCTCGGAGGTCAAGGCCGCCGTCACCGGCAGCGGCCGCGCCGACAAGGCCCAGGTCGCGGCGATGGTCACCCGGTTGCTGCGCCTCGACGCGCCGCCGAAGCCCGCCGACGCCGCCGACGCGCTCGCGCTGGCGATCTGTCACATCTGGCGAGGGGCAGCCCAGAACCGGCTGGCCGCGGCCGTCGCCGCGGCGGGAGCCGCCCGATGATCGCCCACCTGCGCGGCGCCGTCGCCGCCGTCTCGCTCAACTCCGCCGTCCTCGACCTGCAGGGCGTCGGCTACCACGTCATGTGCACCCCCTCCACGATCGCCGACCTGCGGATCGGTCAGCAGGCCACGCTGTGGACCTCGATGGTCGTGCGCGAGGACTCGATGACGCTCTACGGCTTCGCCAACGCCGAGGAGCGCGACATGTTCGAGCTCGTGCAGACCGCCAGCGGCGTCGGCCCGAAGGTCGCGCAGGCCATGCTCGCGGTGCTGCCCCCCGAGCGGCTGCGCACCGCGATCGCCTCGTCCGACCACGCCACCTTGACCAAGGTGCCCGGCATCGGCCGCAAGGGCGCCGAGCGGATCGTCGTCGAGCTGAAGGACCGCGTCGGGGCCGTCGCCTCGTCGGCCGTCGCCCCGGTCGGCGCCGCGTGGCGCGAGCAGGTGCACGAGGCGCTCGTCGGCCTGGGCTGGTCCGCCAGGGATGCCGACGCCGCGATCGACCGGGTGGCCGACGACGTCGGGCCCGATCCGGACATCTCGGCGATCCTGCGCGATGCCCTGCGATCGATGGACCGAGGCCGATGAGCATGGACGAGTACGACGACTTCGAGTCGATCGTCGCCGAGGCCGCGTCGCCGCAGGAGAGTGCGTTCGAGCAGGCCCTGCGACCGCGCACCCTCGACGAGCTGGTCGGCCAGGAGCGCGTGCGCGAGCAGCTCGCGCTCGTGCTCGATGCGGCGGTGGCGCGCGAGCGCACGCCCGACCACGTCCTGCTGTCGGGCCCGCCCGGCCTCGGCAAGACGACGCTCGCGATGATCATCGCGCACCAGCTGGCCGCACCCCTGCGCATCACCAGCGGCCCGGCCATCCAGCACGCGGGCGATCTTGCCGCGATCCTGTCGGGCGTCAACGAGGGTGACGTGCTGTTCATCGACGAGATCCACCGGATGTCACGCCCCGCCGAGGAGCTTCTCTACATGGCGATGGAGGACTTCCGGGTCGACGTAATCGTCGGCAAGGGCCCGGGAGCGACC
>JBEVDF010000241.1:0-2603 GCA_040514145.1 Aeromicrobium sp. | reverse complement strand
TCAACGCCAAGCCCCTCGTGCGCGACCAGGCCAGGACGTCGGTCAACGTGCCCTACCTCGACGCGATCATCTACCTGCTCGGCATCACCCGCGAAGAGGTCGAGGCGGCCGACGCCGCCGACTGAGCCTCGGCAATCGGCACCCCTGCGCCTCCGGCGTTCTCAGTCGCCGAGGATCGAGTCCAGCAGGCCGGGGAAGGCCTGGTCGAGCTCGTCCTTGCGCAGCGTCAGGACCCGTCGGCGTCCGTCCGGCTCGTTGCGGACGAGGCCGGCCTCGCGCAGGACCTTCATGAGGTGCGACTTGGTCGACTTGGGCAGATCAGGATTCGTCGACCCGCACTCGGCCATCGTCAGCGGTCCGTCGGCCAGCTCCCGGACGATCTCAAGCCTCGCCGGGTCGCTCAGCGCGAAGAGCACCTCGGTCAGCTGGACGTCGCCGATGTCGGGGTGCGGAAGGTTCGTGACGGTCGTCATGGTTCGAGAATACTTGAACGATGGACCGAACCCCCGTAGCGTGCTGTGAGTTCCAATCTTTTCGAACCAATCATCTTCCGAGGATCCATGGTCACCGCCGCCGCCGCACCACTCCGCACCCGCCGCGTCCCCGGCTTCGCCCTGGCCCTCGCCGCCGTCGTCGCGATGATGATCGGCGCCAGCGCGCCCTCTCCGTTCTACCCCGTCCTGCAGCAGGAAATCGGCTTCTCGGCCGCGACGCTGACCGGGATCTTCGCGGTGTACGCCGTGGCGCTCCTGGTCGCGCTCCTGCTTACCGGCTCGCTGTCCGACCACATCGGCCGGCGGCCCGTGGTGTCCGCGGGCTTCGTCCTGCTCGCCATCAGCATGGTCGTCTTCTGGCACGCCGACAGCGTCCGGCTGCTGTTCACGGCCCGCTTCGTGCAGGGCATCGCGACCGGGCTGCTGATGTCCTCGCTGTCGGCCGCCGTCGTTGACCTGGAGCCCGCCGATCGTCCGGGCTCCGCCGCGACGCTCAACAGCATCAGCCCCCTGGCCGGGCTGGCCGTCGGAGGCGTGTTCGCCGGCGCGCTGCTGGAGTACACCTCGTCGGCACTGGCCGAGGTGTTCGGCGGCCTGACCGCCGTCTACGCCCTGCTGGCGGCGGCGATCTGGCTGCTGCCAGAGACGTCCGAGCGGCGCGAGGGGCTGGTGCGCTCGCTGACGCCGCGCGTCGGCGTCCCGGCCACCGCCCGGGCCCCCTTCCTCCGCAGCGCCCCGGCGCTGTTCGCCGGCTGGGCGACCGGCGGGCTCTACCTGTCGCTGGGCGCGCCGATCGTCGCCCGGGAGCTGGGTCGCAGCAACCATCTGCAGCAAGGCCTGGTCGTGACGGTGCTGACCGGCATCGGCGCGCTCGCGTGCTTCGCCTTCCGGGACCAGTCGGCCAGGCGCACGACGATCTTCGGCACCACGGCGCTCGCCATCGGCACGACCCTGACGCTCGTGGCGCTCGCCGCCGGATCGTACTGGTGGTTCATCGCCGCCGCGGTCGTCGCCGGCTCGGGCTTCGGCGCGTCGTTCCTCGGCATCATGCGGTCGATCACGCCGGCCGCCGCGCCGCACGAGCGCGGCGAGCTGTTCGCCGCGGTCTTCGCCGTGAGCTATCTCGCCTTCGGCATCCCGGCGGTCGCGGCGGGCATCGCCTCACCGCACCTCGGGCTGGCCACCACGACGTTCATCTACGGCGGCCTGGTCGTCGCGCTGTCCGGCGCCGCCGCGCTGCTGCGGACGTTCGGCTCGAAGGACTAGCGGCCTACTCGTCGTCCTCGAGGCGGAAGCCGATCTTCATCGTCACCTGGTAATGCGAAACCTCGGTGTCGGTGATCTGCCCGCGGATCCCCGTGACCTCGAACCAGTCGAGGTGGCGCAGGGTCTGCGTGGCGCGCTTGATGCCGTTGTCGACAGCCTCGGTGACACCGTCCGGGGAGGTGCCCACGATCTCGGTGATGCGGTATGTGCGATCAGTCATGCCCCCGAGGCTACGGCGTCGGCGCCCGCAATGGGTCCACGGGTCGCCACCTTTCGTTCGGCGGGGTCGTCCCACCGGCGTAGGCTGGGAGCGTGCCCCAAGACGCCCGCAAGCCCCGTGAGCAGCAGGTCTTCTCGATCACCTCGGCCGCCGAGTCCCAGACCGAGGACCGCGTGCGTCGCGAGAAGCGCTACGCACTCTCGATGGGTGTCCGCACGCTGTGCTTCCTCGGCGGTGTCGTGCTCGTGATGCAGCCCATGCCGTGGCGCGCGCTGGGCTGGCTGCTGTTCGCCGGCGCGATCTTCCTGCCCTACATCGCGGTCGTGGTGGCCAACGCCGGCGTCCGCAGGAAGGGCTCGGGGCCGTCGCCGTTCGGGCCCGAGCCCGGCAAGCAGCTCGAGGCGCCCCGCAACCCCCCGCTCAACGATGCCTGACGCGCTGATCTGCTCGGCCAAGGGGTGCTCGGCCGAGGCACGGCACCAGCTGCTGTGGAACAACCCCAAGCTCCACACGCCCGACCGCCGCAAGATCTGGCTGGCGTGCGACGACCACGAGGAGTCCCTGCGGGCGTTCCTCGGGGCCCGTGGGTTCTGGAAGGAGACCGTGCCGGTCGAGGAGCCCGC
>JBEVDF010000195.1:0-3129 GCA_040514145.1 Aeromicrobium sp. | reverse complement strand
GGACCACCCGCGACTAGTTGGTGAAGGAGCTCGCCAGCACGCGGGCCTGACCGGCGTCCTCGGGGAAGACCAGGACGTCGGCCCGGTGCGGGGCGGGGAAGCGGACCGTCGAGCGGATCCCGGCGTCGGAGAGCACAGCCCGCAGGGCCAGGGCGGACTCCCGCTTGCTCAGCGTGGCCACCCGGGTGAGCAGTCCGTCGTCGGCGGAGGGCCGCTTCGTCGACTTCGGGGTGTTCGAGGCGAACGCCCAGCGCAGGAAGAACGACAGCACCAGCAGCATGACGCCGGCGATGGCCGGCCCCACGGCGTAGTGCAGGCTGCCGGCGTCGATCGGCACGGCGGTGCTCCCTCGGGCTCGTCGTCCACGGGGGAGTGGACCGATCCGAGTGTGCCACCGGTGCACGGGCCGGGGGAGAGCTGGGCGTGACGTGTGCAACAGGGTCGCTACCGGCCGGTAGCCCTAGGATCCGCGGACATGCCGTTCCCTTCAGCGCCGAAGGACCGCGACCGCCCCTGGGTCATGCGCACCTACGCCGGTCACTCCTCACCCGTCGAGTCCAACGCCCTCTACCGGCGGAACCTGGAGAAGGGCCAGACCGGTCTCTCGGTCGCCTTCGACCTGCCGACGCAGACCGGATACGACCCCGACCACGTCCTCTCGCGCGGCGAGGTGGGCAAGGTCGGCGTCCCGATCCCGCACCTGGGTGCGATGCGCCGTCTCTTCGAGGACATCCCGCTGTCGGAGATGAACACGTCGATGACCATCAACGCCACGGCCATGTGGCTGCTGGCGATGTACCAGGTCGCCGCTGAGGAGCAGGGTGTCGACCCGTCGGCGCTGGCCGGCACGACGCAGAACGACATCATCAAGGAGTACCTCTCGCGGGGCACGTACGTGTTCCCGCCCGAGGCGTCGCTGCGGCTGACGACCGACATGATCGCGTACACGGTCGCGAACATCCCGAAGTGGAACCCGCTCAACATCTGCAGCTACCACCTGCAGGAGGCCGGGGCCACGCCCGTGCAGGAGCTGGCCTTCGCGATGAGCACGGCGATCGCCGTCCTCGATGCCGTCAAGGACTCCGGCCAGGTGCCCGACGACCAGTTCGAGCAGGTCGTGGGGCGCATCTCCTTCTTCGTGAACGCCGGCGTGCGCTTCGTCGAGGAGATGTGCAAGATGCGCGCCTTCGGCCGGCTGTGGGAGGAGATCACCCGCGACCGCTACGGCGTCACCGACCCGAAGATGCGCCGCTTCCGCTACGGCGTGCAGGTCAACTCGCTCGGCCTCACCGAGGCGCAGCCCGAGAACAACGTCCAGCGCATCGTGCTGGAGATGCTGGGCGTCACGCTCAGCAAGAACGCGCGGGCCCGCGCCGTGCAGCTGCCGGCGTGGAACGAGGCCCTGGGCCTGCCGCGCCCGTGGGACCAGCAGTGGTCGCTGCGCCTGCAGCAGGTGCTGGCCTACGAGTCCGACCTGCTCGAGTACGGCGACATCTTCGACGGCTCGCACGTCGTCGAGGCCAAGGTCGAGGAGCTCGTCGAGGGCGCGAAGGCCGAGATGGACCGCGTCCAGGCGATGGGTGGCGCCGTCGCCGCCGTCGTCTCGGGCTACATGAAGCAGGAGCTGGTCACGTCCCACGCCGAGCGGCGCGCGCGGATCGAATCGGGCGAGATGAAGGTCGTGGGCCTCAACAGCTTCGTCGAGACCGAGCCGTCGCCGCTGACGGCCGACCTCGACGCCGCGATCATGGTCGCCGACCCGCAGGCCGAGGCCAACGCGATCGCCGACGTCCAGCAGTGGCGCAGCCAGCGCGACCAGGCGGCCGTCGACGCGGCCCTCGAGGTCGTGCAGCAGCAGGCCAAGACCGACGAGAACCTCATGGCCGCCACGCTCGATGCGGTGCGTGCCGGTGCCACCGTGGGCGAGTGGTCCGCGGCACTGCGCGAGGTGTTCGGCGAGTACCGGGCGCCCACGGGCGTGGCAGGAGTGAGTGGCGTGGCCGAGGCCGGATCCGAACTGACCGCCGTGCGCGAGAAGGTCCGCGAGACCGGCGAGGAGCTGGGCGGGCGCCTGCGCTTCCTCGTGGGCAAGCCCGGCCTCGACGGGCACTCCAACGGCGCCGAGCAGGTCGCCGTGCGAGCGCGCGACGCCGGCTTCGAGGTGATCTACCAGGGCATCCGACTGACGCCCGAGCAGATCGTCGCGGCCGCCGTCGCCGAGGACGTCCACGTGGTCGGCCTGTCGATCCTGTCCGGCTCTCACATGGAGCTGGTGCCCGACGTCCAGAAGGGCCTGATCGACGCCGGCCTGACGAACGTGCCGGTCATCGTGGGCGGGATCATCCCCGACTCCGACGGCCGCAAGCTGGAGGCCGCGGGCATCGCGGCGGTCTTCACTCCGAAGGACTTCGGCATGACCGACATCATGTCGCGCGTCGTCGACGAGATCCGCAAGGCCAACGACCTGCCGGTGTGATCGCGGGGGACAGGCGCGCGAAGGCTCGCCTGTCCTTCGTGGCAACCGGGCGTCCGGACCAATAGGCTCGGCGTGATCGAAGCAGTCGAAGTGATCAGGCGGCCATCGGCTTGGGCTTGGTCTTGGAGGATTTCGAGGACTTCTTGTCCTTGTCCTTCTTCTTGACCTTGACCAGCTTGCGCTTCTTGACGGTGTAGCCGTCGGGGAGGGTGCCTTCGGCCATCATGCGGATCGGGCAGCGCTTGCAACGCGGCTTGCTCACGCAACACTTCTTCTTCGGCGGCTTCGGCACACCATCCACGGTACAGCTCGAAGGTTAGGCTGACCTAGCCAGAGGAGGAAACATGGCGTCCGAGCAGTTCGTGAAGGCCCTGCAGGATCAGATCGGTCACGAGTTCAGCGCGCACCAGCAGTACGTCGGGATCGCGACGTACTACGACGCGCTCACCATGCCGCAGATGGCCGCGCTGTTCTACGCGCAGGCGCTCGAGGAGCGCGACCACGCGATGATGATGATCCAGTACCTGCTGGACCAGGACCAGCGCATCGTGATCCCGGCCCTGGTGGCCCCGCGCATGGACTTCGCCGACGTCGTCGAGCCGGTCGCGGCGGCCCTCGAGCAGGAGAAGCGCGTCACCGCCCAGATCAACGAG
>JBEVDF010000158.1:0-4459 GCA_040514145.1 Aeromicrobium sp. | reverse complement strand
AGGCCGCCGTGCTCGCGGTAGAGGCTCACGCCGTACGCCTCCGCCAGCGGCAGCCTCATCCGGTCCTTGGGGCGCACCTTGGAGAACGCCCGGATCGCCTGGGTGCCGATCGAGCGCATCCAGGCCGCGCCCTGCAGGTCGAACCACGGGCTGTTCAGGACGAGGCCGGCGATGCCACGACCGCGCGCGCCCCCGGGCTCGAGGTTGAGTCGGTCGAGCCACAGCGGCAGCACCAGTCCGCCGGTGGAGTGCGCCGACAGCACCACGGGGACGTCCGGGACCTCGCTGCGCACCGTGCGCAGGGTCTCGTTCAGCTCCTGGTCGTACAGGGCGAGGTCGGAGACGTAGTGGGGCGTGTGCCCGTCCCCGAGGGAGCGGCCGCACTTGCGCAGGTCGAGCGAGTAGAAGGCGTAGCCGCGGTCGGCGTAGAACTCCGCCAGCTCGGTCTGGAAGAAGTAGTCGCTGAAGCCGTGCACGTAGATCAGGGCGGCGCGCGGGGTCCCCTCGAAGCGACGCCGGACCAGGGTCGCGGTGATCGGGCCCTCGCCGTCGGGATCCACACCCAGGTCGATCGTCCGCCGCTCGTACGGTTCGCCCAGAATGTCCTCGGTCCAACCCGTCATGTGTCCTCCTTGATCCAGCGGTGCGCACCCACGATAGGCGGGTCCGGCCGCCGAGTCCGACGAACGTGCGACGTCCGGAGGCTCTCCTAGACTCCCCATGGCCCGCCGACGGGCCGAGGATCGGGAGGCAGGCTGTGGAACGCGCGGACGAAACCCGGGCTCATGCCCGGTCCGTCACGGTGGAGGCATGACCAGTTCGGCGCCGCAGACCCTGCGGATCATGGACCTGGCCCTGCGAGCGGGCGAGATGCTGCTGTCCAACGGGGCGGGCACGGCCGACGTCTCGGCGACCATGTCGTCCATCGCGCGCCATCTCGGGTTGCGCGGCACCTACGTCGACGTCACCCACATCATGCTGACGATGGTGCACGACCAGCAGCTCGACGAGCCGCCGCTGATCCTGCGTCGCAACGTGGTGCGGCGCGAGACCGACTTCGAGGACGTCACGGCGATCGACCGGCTGGTGAGTGACCTGCTGAACGACGAGATCGACCTCGACGAGGCGCGCTCCCGGCTGGCCGCGATCGCCACGAGCGGTCACGCGCGGCCCCGCTGGGTCGTGATCGGTGGGGCCGGCCTGGTCGGTGCCGGCGTCGCGATGATGCTCGGCGGCGAGGCCATCGTCACGGTGATCGCGTTCCTCGCCGCGGTGGTGATCGAGTACGTGCGGCGGCCACTGGAGGTCCGCCGGCTGCCCGACTTCTACATCCAGGTCGTCGGCGGCCTGTGCGCGTCGCTCATCGCCGTCACGGCGGCCGCCGCGTCGGTGCCGTCGCCGCCGTCGCTCGTGATCGCGGCGAACATCGTGGTGCTGTTGGCGGGCCTGGGCCTGATGGGCGCGATCCAGGATGCGCTGACCGGCTATCACCTGACGGCCGTGGCGCGCCTGCTCGAGGTCGTGCTGGCCACGGGCGGCATCGTCGCGGGTGTGTCCGGCGGCATCATGGTCGGCCGGATGCTGGGCGTCGACCTGGGCTCGGGGACGAGCTGGCCCGACCTGTCGCACCTGCCGTTCGTCACGATCGGCGCCGCCCTCGCGGCCGCGGGGTTCGCCGTGCAGACGTACGCGCCGTGGTCGTCGGTCCCGGCGATCGCGGTGATCGGGGCCGGGGCGGGAGCTCTCTCGGCCGCCATGTTCGAGAACAACGTCGACCGGCCCTGGGCGGCCGGGATCGCGGCCTTCCTCATCGGTGTGGTCAGCTACCCGGCCTCGCGGGCCCTGCGGATCCCCGCGCTGGTGCTGGTGGTGCCCGCGATCGTGCCGCTGCTGCCCGGCCTGACGATCTACCGCTCGCTGGCGCAGTTGTCGGAGGAGAGCCTCTCGGGCATCTTCGCGGGCATCACCGCGATGGCGGTGGCGGTGGCGCTGGCGGCCGGTGTCATCCTCGGTGAGTATGCTGCGCAACCGTTGGGACGCGAGACCCGACGCCTCGAACGCCGCCTGTCCGGACCCCGTCTCGTGGGGCCCTTCCGAGCCAAGTCGAAGCGGAAGTGACTCGCTGGTGTCAACGGCAGTTGCACAGTATTCTCAAGACTAAGCAAGCGCTTAGTGCGAAGGGGCACTCATGAGACTTCAGTTGTCAGCCGAGGACCAGGCATTCCGCGAGGAGATGCGTGAGTTCTTCACCACCCAGGTTCCGCAGGACATCCGCGACGCCGTGATCAACCGCGGGGAGCTCACGCGCGACCAGATCGTGCGGTCGCAGCAGGCGCTCAACGCCGGTGGCCTCGCCGTGCCCGGTTGGCCCGTCGAGTGGGGCGGCAAGGACTGGACCCAGCTCCAGCGCCACATCTGGCACGAGGAGATGCAGCTGGCCGGCGTCATGCCGCCGCTGGCGTTCAACGCCTCGATGGTCGGCCCCGTCATCGCGAACTTCGCCTCGCAGGAGCTGAAGGAGCGCTTCCTGCCGGCCACGGCCAACCTCGACATCTGGTGGAGCCAGGGCTTCTCCGAGCCCGACGCCGGCTCCGACCTCGCCGGCCTGCGCACCACCGCCGTGCGCGACGGTGACGAGTACGTCGTCAACGGCCAGAAGACCTGGACCACGCTCGGCCAGTACGGCGACTGGATCTTCACCCTGGTCCGCACCGATCCCGATGCGCCCAAGAAGCAGATGGGCATCAGCTTCCTGCTGATCGACATGAAGTCCGAGGGCCTCACGGTTCGCCCGATCGAGCTGATCGACGGCGGCCACGAGGTCAACGAGGTCTTCTTCGACAACGTGCGCGTCCCCGTCGAGAACCTCGTCGGCGAGGAGAACAAGGGCTGGACGTACGCCAAGTTCCTGCTCGGCAACGAGCGCGTGGGCATCGCCCGCGTCGGCGACAGCCAGCTGCACCTGGCCTCGGCGAAGGCCAAGGCCAAGGAGATCGGCGTCTTCGACCAGTACGCGTCGCGCATCGCCGACATCGAGAACCAGCTCACCGCGCTCGAGCTCACCGCCCTGCGCGTGGCCGCCGGCTCCTCCGGCGACAAGCCGCACCCGGCCTCCAGCGTCCTGAAGATCAAGGGCTCGCAGCTGACGCAGGCCGTCTCGGACCTGCTCGTCGACCTCGAGGGTCCCGCGGCGCTCACCAGCCGCGACACCCGCGTCTTCCTCAACAACCGCAAGGTGTCGATCTACGGCGGATCCAACGAGATCCAGCGCCAGATCATCGCCGGCACGATCCTGGGACTGTGACATGGACTTCACCATCGATTCGGAGCAGAAGGCTCTCGTCAAGGCCGTCCGCGGTCTGATCACCAACGTCTACGAGTCCTCCGAGGCCCGTCGCGAGGTCACCAAGACCGATCCCGGCTTCGCCGCCTGGGAGAAGCTCGCCGAGATGGGCGTGCTGAGCCTGCCGTTCGAGGCCACCCCCGTCGAGGTCTCGCTCGCCGCCGAGGAGCTGGGCAAGGTCATCGCGCCCGACCCGTTCGTCGAGGCGATCGTCCTGGCCGGCGGCCTGATCGACGCGCTGGGCACCGACGAGCAGAAGAAGCAGTACATCGACGCCGTCGCCGGTGGCGAGATCCTGCCGATCCTGGCGTGGATGGAGCCCGGCCAGCGCTGGTCGACGCAGGCGTCGGTCACGTTCGCCGACGGCAAGCTCAACGGCGTCAAGTCCCCCGTGATCCAGGCCGAGCGGGCCGACCTGCTGCTGGTCACGGCCGCGCTGCCCGAGGGCGGCACCGGCGTGTTCCTCGTCGAGGGCGCCACGGCGGTCGAGACCGTCACCACCAACGACGGCGGCCGCGCCGCGACCGTCACGTTCGGTGACACCCCGGCCGTCCAGCTGGGCGAGGGCGGCGACCAGACCGCCGCGATCGAGTCGGCTCTCGACCGTGCGCGCATCGCGTACGCCCACGAGGCGCTCGGCGCGATGGAGACGGCGCTGACCACCACGGTCGGCTACCTCAAGACGCGCAAGCAGTTCGGCGTCACCCTCAACACGTTCCAGGCGCTCAACCACCGCGCCGCGGACATGTACGTCGCGCTGGAACTGGCCCGCAGCACCATCACGTGGGCCACGATCGTCGCGGCCGACGAGGCCACCACGCCCGAGCAGCTGGCGACGGCCGCCTCCCACTCCGCGCTGCAGGTGAGCGTGGCGGGTCGCCACATCGGCCTCGACGCGATCCAGCTGCACGGCGGCATCGGCATGACCGCCGAGTACTCGGTCGGCCACTACGCCAGCCGCCTCATCGCGATCGAGCACCTGATCGGCGACGGCGAGTTCCACCGGGCCCGCCTGGCCGCGCAGGTCGGCGACCACGCGGTCTTCGACCCGATCGGCTGAACCAGCCCCGAACACACGAGACCCGCCGAGCTCAGCTCGGCGGGTCTCGTCGTCTG
>JBEVDF010000140.1:0-2725 GCA_040514145.1 Aeromicrobium sp. | reverse complement strand
ACCGAGGTCGGCGATGGTCTCGACGTCGGGGTAGGTCTCCGGGTCCCACATGATCATCTGCGGGTCCTTCTCGAGCGGCTGGAAGACGCCCACGGTGGGGAGGTCGACCGAGTGCGCGATGGCCTCGTCCGTGCCGACGTACGCCATGAAGATGGAGTCGTCGCTGTACAGCTGGGCGTTCGGCTGCGAGAAGCCGACCGCGGGGCCGCCCGCGAGGATTGTCACGTCCACGCCGGTGTACTCGCCGCTGGCCATGAGCGGGCCCGTGACGGTCTTGTTGGTGTCGTCGATCGTGTAGTCCGACCCGAGCAGGCTGTACAGGTGGCCGTGCTCGGCCTCCGGGTTCCAGTCCGTCTGGATCTTGATGTCCGTGGGGCAGCCCGCCGCCGCGAGGTCGACCGCGCCGATGGTGAGCTCGCTGTCACCGGTGTCGGTCTCGGCTGCGGGGGTGCTGCATGCGGCGAGGGTCATCGAACCGGCGATGAGGCCGGTGACGATGATCGCGCGCGTACGGGTGATGCGCATTGGATCTCCTTTAGGTGGATGTGATTGGTGGTGCAGGGTTCCGACGCAACGCTGAGTCAGGTTTGGGGGGCCGGTGGGCCTGGGGCGGCTCCTAGCCGAAGTCGTACCACTTGCCGACGGCGCGTCGGCCGAGCCATCCGAAGAACAGGAAGATGAGCACCCCGAAGAGCGAGGCGACGAGCACGGACGCGTACAGCTCGGCCGAGTTGAGGCGGGCGCTGTACTTGGCGATGAGGGCCCCGATGCCGGGGGTGCCACGCTGGAAGAAGAAGTCGCCCACGATCGCGCCCACGACGCTGAGGCCCGCGGAGATGCGCAGTCCCGCGAAGATCGCCGGGGTGGCCGCGCGCAGCTCGAGCTTGGTGAGGATCGTCCACCGGGAGGCGCCCTGCAGCCGGAACAGCTCGCGGTGCGCCCGGTCGACCGACTGCAGGCCGAAGAGCGTGTTGCCGACCATCGGGAACAGCGCGATCATCACCGCCACCACGACGCGCGACGGGAAGTCGTAGCCGAAGGAGAAGCCGATGAGCGGGGTGATCGCGATGATCGGGATGGCCTGCAGGACGACCGCGTAGGGGAACAGCGTGCGCTCCACCCACCGGGCCTGGCTCATCGCGATGGCCCACACGATGCCGATCACGGAGGCGATCGCGAGGCCCACGAGGGCGACTACCGCCGTGTTCCCGAGCGCCTCGAAGATGTCGGGCGCGGTCTTGGGGTCGACGAGCTTGCCGAGCACGACGTGCGGCTGCGGCAGCAGGAAGCTGCGCTGGCCGAGCAGCGCGTTGGCCACGTAGGCGCCGACGATGATGAGGGCGAGCAGCGCGATCGGCGGCCCCCACAGCCCGACCTTGGCGGGGCCGAAGTTGCGGCCGCGACGGCGGAGGGTGGGCGTGATCCCGGTTGAATCGGCCATCAGTTGTGCCCTTCCCTCAGCGCGTGCGAGACCTTGCCCACGAGCGCGGCGAACTCGGCCGTGAAGCGCACCTCCGGGTCGCGCGGCATGTCGAACGGCACCTCGAAGGCGTCGACGATCTTGCCGGGCCGGCCCGACATGACGATGACCTTGGTGGAGAGGTAGACCGCCTCGGAGACCGAGTGGGTGATGAACAGCCCGGCGAACTGCTTCTCCGCGAACAGGCGCAACAGCTCGTCGTTGAGGCGCTCGCGGGTGATCTCGTCGAGGGCGCCGAACGGCTCGTCGAACAGGAACAGCTCGGGGTCGAGGGTGAGCGAGCGGGCCAGGGAGGTGCGCATGCGCATGCCGCCGGAGAGGGCGCGCGGCAGGTGGTTCTCGAAGCCCGCCAGGCCGACGAGGTCGATGGCCTCCTTCGTCTTCGCCAGGCGCTCGGCCTTGGGGGTCTTGTGCAGCTCGGCGAGCAGCTCCACGTTGGCCTGCACGGAGCGCCACGGCAGCAGCGTCGCATCCTGGAACACGTAGCCGATGCGGTCGGTGTCGAGCTTGACCGTGCCGTGCGACGCGGTCTCGAGCCCGGACGCGATGCGCAGCAGGGTGGACTTGCCGCAGCCGGACGGGCCGACGACGGTGACGAACTCGCCGCGCTTGACGGTGAGGTCGACGCCGGAGAGTGCGACGGTTCCGTCGGGGAACGTCATCTGCACGTCGGCGAAGTCGAGCAGGGTGTCGGTCTTCTTCTCCGTCGTGACGGGGATGGTGGTGGCGGTGGACATGGGTGTCACCTCGTTTCGAGGATGGGGGTGCGGACGGGGGAGGCCACCGAGTAGCTGACCTGGCTGTGGGCGACGAGCGAGCCCGCGTGGATGACGTACCGGTCGGCGGGGGCGTTGGCGATCACGTCGGACAGGCTCGACCCGCGCACCGCGAGGAGCTCGGCGCGCGCGCCGACCCGCACGCCCGCACGCGGGAGGGACATGACCGAGCGGGCGCCGTCACTGACGGCCGTGTAGGCCTCGGCGAGGGAGAGGTGCCCCGCCGTGACGAGGAGGGACGCGGTCTCGAGCGCGTCGCTGCGGCCGACCGGGTTGAAGGGGTCGCGCACGTTGTCCGCGCCCGCGCCCACGCGCGCGCCAGCGTCGAGGAGCGCGCGGAGGGCCGTGAGGCCGCGGGGCGTGGAGACGGGGTGCTCCCAGCCCTGCAGGTACAGGTTGGTGATCGGCAGCGAGATGATGCCGATGTCGCTGCCCAGGACGGCCGCGATGACCTCGTCGAGCTCGTGCG
>JBEVDF010000134.1:0-4700 GCA_040514145.1 Aeromicrobium sp. | reverse complement strand
CGGAAGGTCGGCGCCGGCACCCGGATCGAGATGGTGACGACCGGCGTCCTGCTGCGCCGGCTCCAGCGCGACCCGGAGCTGCCCGGTGTCTCGGCCGTGGTCCTCGACGAGGTGCACGAGCGCCAGCTCGACGCCGACCTGACGCTCGCGATGCTCGTCGACGTGCGCGCCAACCTGCGCCCCGACCTGCTGCTGGTCGCCATGTCCGCCACCGTCGAGTCCGAGCGCACGGCCGCTCTCGTCGGGGCGGCCGGATCGGCGCCCGTCGTCCAGGTCCCGGGTGCGCTGCACCCGGTCGCCGAGGTGTGGTGCGCGCTGCCTCCCGGCGTACGCCGCAGCGACGACCGCGGCCTGACGCCGAGGTTCCTCGACCACGTCGCGGCGTGCGTACGTCGAGCGCTGGCCGAGCAGGAGGGCGACGTCCTGGTCTTCCTCCCCGGCGTCGGCGAGGTGTCGGCGGTCGTGCGCCGGCTGTCCGGCGTCGAGGCCGACGTGCGCCCGCTGCACGGGCGGCTCCCGACGCGTGAGCAGGACCTCGCCCTCACCCCGGGTGCCCGCCGCCGGGTCGTCGTGTCGACCGCCGTCGCCGAGTCGTCCCTGACGGTCCCGGGCGTGCGCTCCGTCGTCGACGCCGGTCTGTCCAGACAGCCGCGCACCGACCACCGCCGCGGGCTCGCCGGACTCGTCACGGTCAGCGTCAGCCGCGCGGCCGCCGAGCAGCGTGCGGGCCGGGCCGGGCGAGAGGCGCCGGGCAGCGTCTACCGGTGCTGGTCGCAGGCGGAGCACGCCCACCTGGACGCCCACCCCGCGCCGGAGATCGCGACGGCCGACCTCACCTCGTTCGCCCTCGAGATCGCCACCTGGGGGCATCCGGACCCGGCCGGACTCGCCCTGATGGACCAGCCTCCCGAGGTCGCGATGGCCGCGGCGCGGGCCACGCTGGCCGGACTGGGCGCCGTCGCGGAGGACGGCACCGTCACCGAGCGCGGTCGTGAGATCGCGCAGGTCGCCACAGACCCGCGCCTCGCCCGCGCGCTGCTCGACGGGTCCGTGGCCGTGGGCTCCCGACGCGCCGCCGAGGTCGTCGCCCTGCTGAGCGAGGACGTGCGCGCTCCCGGCGGAGACCTGGTCGCCGCGCTGCGCGCCGTACGCCGCGGCGGGCCGGACGCCGCGGGGTGGGCGACGGCGAGCAAGCAGCTCCAGGCGTCCCTGCCGCCGGCCGACCACCCCGGCGTCGGCGACGACCTCGCCGTCGGCCTCGTGGTCGCGCTGGCGCACCCCGACCGCATCGCCCAGCTGCGACCCGGCGGCACGGCGTACCTGATGACCTCGGGGACCGGCGCCGTCCTGCCTCCGGGCTCGGGGCTCGCCGGGCTGCGGGGGCGGGCGATCGCGGACGCCGACCGCCGCCCCGGCGTCCGCGACGCCACGATCCGCTCCGCCGCACCGATCACCGAGGACCTGGCCCTCGAGGCCGCCTCGGCGATGTGGCACGAGTCCGAGGAGGTCGCCTGGTCCGACGGCCGCGTGGTCGCCCGCCGCATCGTGGCGCTCGGCGCGATCGAGCTGACCTCCGTGCCGATCCCCGAGCCCTCGCCGGCACTCGTGGCCGCTGCTGTCCGCGAAGGGCTGCGGCAGGAGGGGATCGCACTGCTGCCCTGGTCCGAGGCGTCCCGCGCACTGCGGGCTCGGATGGCCTTCCTGCACCGGGCGCTGGGCGACCCGTGGCCGGACGTCTCCGACGAGGCCCTCACGGCGGACCTCGAGACCTGGCTCGGGCCCGAGCTGGCGCGGATCCGCGGCACCCGCGACCTGCGCCGGATCGACGTCCTCACGGCGCTGCGCCGGCTGCTCCCCTGGCCCGAGGCCGGCCGCCTCGACGAGCTCGCGCCCGAGCGGGTGCAGGTGCCGAGCGGCTCCAGCGTGCGCGTCGAGTACGACGGCGACCAGCCCGTGCTCGCCGTCCGCATCCAGGAGGTCTTCGGGTGGTCGGCCGCCCCGTCGCTCGCCGGCGGACGGGTGCCGCTGCTGCTGCACCTGCTCTCCCCGGCTCGGCGGCCCGCCGCCGTCACCGCCGACCTGCCGTCCTTCTGGACCACCGGCTACCCGCAGGTGCGCGCCGAGCTCCGGGGCCGCTACCCCAAGCACGCCTGGCCGGAGGACCCGACCACCGAGCCGCCGACGCGCGGCGTCCGCAGGACCTAGGGACGGCCGGTCGCCAACGGCAGGAAGACCTCGTCGACGATCGCGACCATGACGTCGTCGGGCACCTTGCCCAGCCGCATCAGCGCCTCGTGCCGGAAGAGGTCGAACGCCACGGTGACGACCCGCGGCGTCATCCGGTCCCGGTCGACCTCACCGCGCTCGACCGCCTGGTCGATCATCACGTCGAGGACGGTCGGCCCGTCGTCGAGGACCAGGCGCCGCAGGTCGTACGGCGTCGTGCCGGTCTCCTGGAAGTAGCCGCCGAGGAACGCCGTCACCAGCGCCATCAGCCCGATCCGCTTGTCGTTGGTGTGGCGCATGACCGCGAGCATGTCCTCGCGCAGGCTGCCGGTGCCCGGCACCTGCGCCTGGTGGCGACGACCGACGTACGTGATCGCCGCCTCGGTGAGCTCGCGCTTGGTCGCCCAGCGTCGGTAGACGACCGTGCGGCTGGTGCCGGCCCGCTGCGCGACGGCGTCGAAGGTCAGCGCGCCGTACCCGACCGCGGTGAGCTCGGCCCAGGTCGCCTCCAGCAGCGCGCCCTCGAGCTCCTCGCCTCGTCGGCGCCGCTGCGGGGTCTCAAGATCCATTTGCGTATCTTAACGCGTCGGCCTACGATCGGCCCGAAGACACATTCTTGTATCTAATCGGGAGACGTCCATGTCCCAGCAGACCGCGGCGCCGGCCCCCGGCACCGCTCTCGACCCGCAGCTCAAGCGGATCGCCGCCGCACTGATCACCGGGGCCATCGCCGTCATCCTCGACACCACCATCGTGAGCGTCGCGATCCACGAGCTCGGCAACGAGCTCGACGCGTCGGTCAGCACGATCCAGTGGGTCAGCACGGCGTACCTGCTCGCGATGTTCGTCGCCATCCCGGTCACCGGCTGGCTGCAGAGCCGGGTCGGCGGCAAGCGGCTCTGGCTGGCCGCACTCACGCTGTTCCTCGTCGGTTCCGTCCTCTGCGCCTGCGCGTGGAACATCGAGAGCCTGATCGCGTTCCGGGTCGTGCAGGGTCTCGGCGGTGGCGTGATGATGCCGCTGATGACGACGCTGCTCATCCAAGCGGCCCACGGGTCCAACCTGGGTCGCCTGATGGCGGCGGTCAGCCTGCCCGCCGCGCTCGGCCCGATCCTCGGCCCGGTCATCGGCGGCCTGATCCTCAACTACCTCTCCTGGCCGTGGCTGTTCCTGGTCAACGTCCCGCTCTGCCTCGTCGGCCTCGTCCTGGCGGTGCGGTTGCTGCCCGCCGACCACGCGGCCGTACGACGGGTCCCGCTGGACGTCGTCGGCCTCGCTCTCATCTCCCCCGGCGTGGTCGGCGTCATCTACGGCCTCTCCAACGTGGGCGGTGACGGCGGGTTCGAGCGGGCCGACGTGCTCGGGCCGCTGCTCGTCGGGGTCGCGCTGCTCGCGGCATTCGCGGCCTGGTCGGTGCACGCGGGCGACCGCGCACTGGTCGACGTACGCCTCTTCAGCCACCGGGCCCTGACCTCGTCGTCGGCGCTGCTCTTCCTCGCCGGCCTCGGGCTGTACGGCTCGATGCTCCTGCTGCCGCTCTACTGGCAGGAGGTCCGCGGGGAGGACGCCCTCGGCGCCGGCCTGCTGCTGATCCCGCAGGGCGTCGGCGCGCTCGCGTCGCGGTCGCTCGCCGGCCGCCTGACGGACAGCATCGGCGGTCGCTGGGTCGCGGTCGGCGGCTTCGCGGTGCTCGCGGTCGCCACGGTCCCGTTCGCGTTCGTCTCCTCGACCACCAGCAACTGGCTGCTGATGGGCGCGCTCCTCGTGCGGGGCCTCGGCTTCGGCGCCGTCACCATCCCGCTGATGACGGGAGCGTACGTCGGCCTCGAGCGCGAGGAGGTCCCGCACGCCAGCATCATCACCCGGGTCGCCATGCAGCTCGGCGGCTCCTTCGGCGTCGCGGTGCTCGCCGTCATCCTGGCCAGCAACGCGGCCGGTGCGACGTCCGCCGACGGCATCGCGGACGCCTTCGACGTGGCCTTCTGGTGGGCGATCGGGTTCACCGTGCTCGCGGTCGCGCTGTCCTTCCTGCTGCCGGGGCGACCGCAGCCGGTCAGTGACCCGCCAGCCAGGTGACCGCGCCGAGGTCGGGGTCCCACCGGCGCAGCTCGGTCAGCGTCAGCACGTCGTCGCGGTGACCGAGCACGTCCAGCGCCTGCTGGACGCTGCCACGGTCGACCCGACGTGCCAGCGTCACGTGCGGGAGCCAGCCGAGGTGCTGCCGGTCCGGCACCTGGACGCGTACGGCGAGCGCGCGGCGTACGACGTCGTCGTCGAGGTCGAGCGCCCGCGCGATCGTGACCTGGTCGCCGCCCAGGAGCAGCACGCCGGCCGCACGGGCGCGCACCGGCAGCAGGGAGCCGAGACGGGTCCGCGCCACGTCGATCGCGGCCTCGGGCAGCTCGGCCGCCGACACGACCGTCACGTGCGGCGCGTTGGTCGGGCTCCGGTGGTCCAGCTGCGAGGGCAGCCCG
>JBEVDF010000046.1:0-3540 GCA_040514145.1 Aeromicrobium sp. | reverse complement strand
GACGAGACCGCCGGCTTCCGCCGGATCATCGTCACCGAGCCCGCTCATCCCTATGTCGGCTCGTGGTGGCCGCCCGGCCACGGGCTTGGCTACGAGCACGGCTTCACCCACCCGGTCGTGGACCTGGTGACCGCGATTGCCGAGGGTGTCCAGCCGAGTCCGTCGTTCGCCGACGGGCTGCAGGTGCAGCGGGTGCTGGCGGCCGTCGAGACCAGCTCCGACACTCGTTCCTGGCAGGAGATCCCCACATGACCGCGACCGACTTCGCCCCGCGTCCCGAGGACAAGTTCTCCTTCGGCCTCTGGACGGTCGGCTGGCGGGGCGTCGACGTGTTCGGCCCGGCCAGCCGGCCGCTGCTCGACCCGGTCGAGGCGACGTACAAGCTGGCCGAGCTGGGCGCGGCGGCCGTCACCTTCCACGACGACGACCTGCTGCCGGACGAGGACAGCCGCGAGGCGACCCTGGAGAAGTTCTCCAAGGCCCTGGCCGACACTGGGCTGCGCGCCGAGATGGTGACCACCAACCTGTTCAGCCACCCGGTGTTCAAGGAGGGCGCGCTCACCGCCAACAATCGCGACGTACGCCGCTACGCGCTGGCCAAGGTGCTGCGCAACATCGACCTCGCCGCCAGCCTCGGCGCCGAGACGTTCGTCATGTGGGGCGGCCGCGAGGGCGCCGAGCACGGCGGCGGCAAGAACATCCGCGCCGCACTCGACCGGATGGTCGAGGGGCTCAACACCGTCTGCGCCTACGTGCGCGAGCAGGGCTACACCATGCGGTTCGCGCTCGAGCCCAAGCCCAACGAGCCGCGCGGCGACTTCCTGCTGCCCACCATCGGCCATGCGCTCGCGTTCATCGGCGAGCTGGAGCACCCCGAGATGGTCGGCCTCAACCCCGAGGTCGGCCACGAGGAGATGGCCGGGCTCAACTTCGCGCACGGCATCGCGCAGGCGCTGTGGCACGACAAGCTGTTCCACGTCGACCTCAACGGCCAGCACGGTCCGCGGTTCGACCAGGACCTGCGGTTCGGGGCCGGCAACCTGCGCGGCGCCTTCTGGACGGTCGACACCCTGCTGGGCGGCGGCACTTCCAACAGCTATGACGGTTACGTGCACTTCGACTTCAAGCCGCCGCGCGCCGAGGCGATCGACGGCGTCTGGGAGTCGGCGAGCGCCTGCATGCGCAACTACCTGATCCTTCGCGACAAGGTGCAGGCCTTCCGTGCCGACCCGGAGGTCACGGCGGCCCTGGCCGCCGCCGGCGTACCGGACCTCGACGAGCCGACCGTGGCCGAGGGCGAGTCTCTCGACGACCTGCGCGCTGCGTCGTACGACGTCGAAGCCCTCGGCTCCCGCTCGGTCGCCCAGGAAGCCCTCGACCAGCTCGCGATGGAACACCTGCTCGGCGTCCGCTGAGCCTCACCAGGAGGAACCCATGCCGCGTCCGATCACGCTGTTCACCGGCCAGTGGGCCGACCTGCCCTTCGAGGAGGTGGCCCGGCTCGCCAGCGAGTGGGGCTACGACGGCCTCGAGATCGCCTGCTGGGGCGACCACCTCGACCCCTGGCAGGGCGCGGAGGACGACGCCTACATCCAGGGCAAGCTCGACCTGCTCGAGAAGTACGGCCTCAAGGTTTTCGCGATCTCCAACCACCTCAAGGGCCAGGCGGTCTGCGACGACCCGATCGACGCCCGGCACGAGGCGATCCTCTCCGCGAAGGTCTGGGGCGACGGCGACCCCGAGGGCGTGCGCCAGCGCGCGGCCGAGGAGATGAAGCTGACCGCGCGCACCGCCCAGCGGCTCGGCGTCGACACGGTGGTGGGCTTCACCGGCTCCTCGATCTGGAAGTACGTCGCGATGTTCCCGCCCGCGTCGGAGGAGATGGTGGCCGCCGGTTACCGCGACTTCGCGGACCGCTGGAACCCGATCCTCGACGTCTTCGACGAGTGCGGGGTCCGGTTCGCGCACGAGGTGCACCCTTCGGAGATCGCCTACGACTACTGGACGACCGTCGCCACGATGGAGGCGATCGGGCACCGGGAGGCGTTCGGCCTCAACTGGGATCCGAGCCACTTCGTGTGGCAGGACCTCGACCCGGTCGGGTTCCTCTGGGACTTCAAGGACCGGATCTACCACGTCGACTGCAAGGACGCCAAGAAGCAGGTCGGCAACGGCCGCAACGGGCGGCTGGGCTCCCACCTGCCGTGGGCGGACCCCCGACGGGGGTGGGACTTCGTCTCGACCGGCCGCGGCGACGTCCCCTGGGAGGCGTGCTTCCGCATGCTCAACACGATCGGCTATCACGGACCGATCTCGATCGAGTGGGAGGACGCCGGGATGGATCGGCTGCTCGGCGCGCCGGAGGCCCTGGCATTCGTCAAGGCCAACCTGTTCGACGCGCCCAGCGCGGCCTTCGATGCGGCGTTCAGCTCCGGCGACTGATCCCGTCCGCCGGTCGGCGGCGGAGCGGTCCACGCGTTAGCGTCGACGCATGCGACTCGATCCGCGCGAAGCGCTCGCCCTGGCCGCCAAGGGACCGGCGATGGTCGAGCTGGCGCTGACCCTGGTCCCCCGGGCTGCCGCCCTCCTGGACTCCGCCGAGGAGCTGCTCGACCGCGTCGACCGCGTCGTCGACCGGGTCGACCGGACCCGGCAGTCCGCCGACGCCGCGATCGCCACGATCGCCGCGACCAACACCAAGGCCGACGAGGCGATCGGGAGCATCGACGCGACCATCACCCAGGCTGAGGGGCTCGTCGTCCGCGGGGCGGGGCTGGTGGCGAGCATCGAGCCGACCATGGAGCGCGGCCAGCGGATGTTCGACGCGTTCGCGCCGATCGTCGAGAGCCTGCAGCCCATCGCGGACCGGCTGGCCCGGACGATGGATCCGGACGAGGTCGAGGCGATCGTCCGCCTGGTCGACCACCTCCCCGACCTGGTCGACCGGATCGAGACCGACGTGCTGCCGATGCTGGAGACGTTGCGCAGTGTCGGGCCGGACGTGCACGACCTGCTCGACATCACCCGCGAGCTCAACTCGATGCTCGGCAGGGTGCCGGGCATGGGCCGGGTCAAGAAGCGGGTCGACGAGCAGCAGGAGCGCAACGCCGTCGCCGGCGACGAGAACCGCTGAGGTCTAGGCGGGCTGCTCGCGGCGCCAGCGGATGCCGGCCTCGATGAAGTCGTCGATCTCCCCGTCGAGCACGGACTGCGTGTTGCCGCTCTCGTACTCGGTCCGCAGGTCCTTGACCATCTGATAGGGGTTGAGGACGTAGTTGCGCATCTGGTCACCCCAGGAGGCCTGCACGTCGCCGCGCAGCTCGTCGAGGTGTGCCCGCTCCTCGGCCTTCTTGAGGGCCAGCAGCTTGGCCTTGAGGATCACCATCGCACTGGCCTTGTTCTGCAGCTGGCTCTTCTCGTTCTGGCAGCTGACGACCGTGCCGGTGGGGATGTGGGTCAGTCGCACGGCCGAGTCGGTCGTGTTGACGCTCTGCCCGCCGGGGCCGGACGAGCGGTAGACGTCGACCCGGATCTCCTCGT
>JBEVDF010000312.1:0-7697 GCA_040514145.1 Aeromicrobium sp. | reverse complement strand
GAAGCACAAGGGCCAGCCGACCGTGATCCTGGCGCACACGATCAAGGGCTGGCTGCTCGAGTCGTTCATGGCGCGCAACGCCACGCACCAGATGAAGAAGCTGACGAACGACGATCTGAAGACCTTCCGCGATCGCCTGCGCATCCCCATCACCGACGAGCAGATCGACTCCCCCGAAGGGGCGCCGTACTACCACCCCGGCGCCGACCACGAGGACATCCGCTACATGCTCGAGCGCCGGCGCGAGCTCGGCGGCTCGCTGCCGTCGCGCATCGTGCGGGCCAAGCCGCTCGACCTCCCCGAGGACGACGCCTACGCCGACCTGCGCAAGGGTTCGGGCAAGCAGCAGATCGCCACGACCATGGCCTTCGTGCGGCTGCTGCGCGAGCTGATGAAGGACAAGCAGATCGGCCAGCGCATCGTGCCGATCGCGCCCGACGAGTACCGCACCTTCGGCATGGACTCGATGTTCCCGTCGGCGAAGATCTACAGCCCGCACGGCCAGACCTACGAGTCGGTCGACCGCAAGCTGCTGCTGGCCTACAAGGAGAGCGAGAAGGGCCAGCTCCTGCACGAGGGGATCAGCGAGGCCGGCGCCGCCGCCTCGGCGATCGCGGCGGGCAGCGCCTACGCCACCCACGGCGAGCCGATGATCCCGGTCTACCTCTTCTACTCGATGTTCGGGTTCCAGCGCACCGGTGACTCGTTCTGGGCCATGGCCGACCAGCTGTCCCGCGGGTTCCTCGTGGGCGCCACCGCCGGCCGCACCACGCTCACCGGCGAGGGACTGCAGCACGCCGACGGCCACTCGCCGCTCCTCGCGCGGACCAACCCCGCGGTGGTCCACTACGACCCGGCCTACGCCTTCGAGATCGCCCACATCGTGCGCGACGGGCTGCGCCGCATGTACGGCGACGGCGAGAACTCCGCCAGCGGCTTCGGCGAGGACGTCGTCTACTACCTGACCGTCTACAACGAGCCGATCAACCAGCCGGCCGAGCCCGAGGGCGTCGACGTCGAGGGCATCCTCAAGGGCGCCTACCGCTACGCCGCGTCCCCGATCGAGGGTGACTCCCCCGCCCGCATCCTGGCGTCGGGCGTCTCGGTGCCCTGGGCGCTCCAGGCCCAGGCCACGCTCGCCGAGCAGTACGGCGTCGCCGCCGAGGTCTGGTCCGTCACGTCGTGGAACGAGCTCGCCCGCGAGGCCGAGTCGGCCGAGCGGTGGAACTTCAACCACCTGGGTGAGGAGCCGCGCACGCCGTGGATCTCCACGAAGCTGGGCGAGGGCGGACCCACCATCGCGGTGAGCGACTACATGCGGGCCGTCCCCGACCAGATCTCGCGGTGGATCCCCGGCACGTGGATGTCGCTGGGCGCCGACGGCTTCGGCTTCGCCGACACCCGCGCCGGCGCCCGCCGCTACTTCCAGATCGACGCCGAGTCGATCGTGGTCGCGGTGCTGGCGTCGCTCGGGCGCGAGGGTCGGATCGACCCGAAGGTCGCGCAGGAGGCGTTCGACTCCCTGCGGATCGACGATCCCACCGCCGTTGCAGGGGTGAAGCAGGAGGGCAGCCCCGCCTGACCCGGACGGGCCGACACCTCAGGATGCTCTCAGCGGGCGCGCCGTAGACTGATCCGCATGTTCAGACGAGGGTGGGGCGTGCTGCGCGCGTGGCCGTACACCTTCGGTGTCGCCCTCGCGGCCGCCATCGGCATCACGGCGATCGTCATGTCGGCCCGTCTGGGCATCGCCCTGAAGGACCCCGAGGGCTTCCTCGGCCCGGCCTACGTGCGCCTGCCCGTCATGGGCCTGGGCTTCTTCGCCCTGGGCATCGTGCCGATGGCGCTGCGGCGCTCCGGCGTGCGCCATTTCGGGCGCGGCGTGAAGGAGATCATCCGCGACGAGTGGTCGTGGAACCGCGTGTTCCACATCGCCACGGGCCTGTTGACCTTCTACATCTGCTACGTCAGCTACCGGAACATCAAGGGCTTCCTGCCCACCGTGCGCGAGGGCGTCAACTTCGACACGATGCTCGCGCGCTGGGACTACTGGCTGATGTTCGGCAACCACCCCGCCGACATCCTGCACAGCCTGCTGGGCACCGGCTTCGCGGCCCAGATCCTGGCCACCGTCTACGTCAGCTACCTGCCGCTGATCCCGGTCACCCTGGCCGCCTTCCTGGTGCTCAACCGGGACTTCACGCTCGGCGCCTGGTACGCGACCGCCCTGTCGCTCAACTGGGTGCTGGGCGCTGCCTCGTACTACATCTTCCCGTCCCTCGGGCCGGCGTACTCCGCCGCCACCTTGTTCGACGACCTGCCCACCACGGGCGTCACCCAGCTGCAGTACTCGCTGTTCGTCAACGCGGCGCAGAACTACGAGAATCCGACGCAGGCCCCCATCTGGGGCATCGGGGCCTTCGCGTCGCTGCACGTCTCGGTGACCCTGACGGCGGTGCTGTTCTTCCAGCGCACCGACCAGCCGCGCTACCTGCAGATCACGGCGTGGGTCTACTTCGTGCTCACGGTCATCGCCACGATCTACTTCGGCTGGCACTTCATCGCCGACGACATCGCCGGTGCGTTCATCGGCTGGATCTCGGTGGCCCTCGCGGGCTGGGCGACGGGCAACGGGTTCTGGCACCAACGGCACCACAAGCTTCAGCTCACGGCGGAGGGCGACTCACGTCCGTCGGACAGCGACACACTGGCCAACCCGGCCTGATCGCCGCGCCGCAGCAGCGCACGCCACTTGCCGCGGTGGTACTGGGCCGGGGCCTGCACCCGACAGAAGTCGACCACGATCCGCGCGAACTCGTCGGGGTGGTCCTTGTGCGGGAAGTGCCCCGAGTCCTCGAAGACGTGCACGTGCGAGTTCTCCATCAGCGGCAGGCGCTGGGCGTGCTCGACGGGGATGACCCGGTCGTTGCGCCCCCACACCACCAGCAGCGGCATGAGGCGGGTCAGGTAGGCGCGGTCGGCCATCGTGACGAACTGGCCGTCCCAGTCCAGCACCGTCTTGCTGAGACGGCGGATCGCCAGCGTGGTGGCCGGGTCGGCGAGACGCTCGTAGATCGCGGCGACCTCGTCCAGGTCGCGGGCGGCGGGGACGTGGGACAGTGCCCGCATCGTGCCGGCGGCGACGCCGCGCCACGGCTTCAGGGTGGCCAGGCGCAGACCGAGGCCGACGCCGGGCAGGGTCAGGGCGCGGATGAACGGCGAGACCTCCGGGCCCAGTCCCCCGCTGGAGACCAGGACGACGCGCTCGGTGCGCTCGGGGAACTGGTAGGCGAACTGCATCGCCACGCCGCCACCGAAGCTGTGCCCGGCCACCGTGACCTTGTCGATGCCCAGGATCGTCAGCAGGTCGCGCATGCCGTTCGCGAAGCCGCCCAGGGAGTAGTCGGCGTTGGGCTTGTCGGACTCGCCGTGGCCCAGCAGGTCGGGGGCGATGACCGTGAAGTGCTCGGCCAGCTGGTCCATCACCGGGAACCACGTGGTGGAGTCGCACGCCATGCCGTGCAGGAGGAGCAGCGGCGGGCCGGAGCCGCGCATCCGGTAGGCGCGGCGGTAACCGTGGACCACGACGTACTCGACGTCGTCGACCGCTCCGCGCTCCGGGGGCAGCACCATCTGCTCATCGTAGGTCAGGTCATCGATGGTTTCTCGTAGAAGCCCCGTAGACTTCGGGTGTGACGTCTCGACCTGACCTGCGCCACCCGGCCGCGCGCGCCCTCGGCTGGCTCGCGCTCATCGGCGTCGCCCTCGGGGTCGGGATCGGGCTGTTCTCCGCGGGCGCGCTGACCGCCACCGGTGTCACCTCGGCCGACCTGCCGCCGCTGGCGGCACCCACCAGCGACCCGACCACGGCTCCCGCTCCCACGACGACTCCCACCCCGGAGCCCGAGGACGAGAACGAGGGCCCCAAGCCCAAGCTGACGCCCGTGCCCGGCAACCGCGCGGCCCCGGGCGAGCGCTTCGACATCGTGGGCGTCCTGCCCACGGCCGACCAGGGCACGCAGCTGCAGATCCAGGTCAAGGACGGCGACGGGCCGTGGGACGACTTCCCCGTCACCGTCGCGGCCACCGCGGGCGGCCGGTTCGAGACGAAGATCTACACGTCGCGCACGGGCGAGCGGAAGTTCCGGGTCACCGACAAGGCGTCCGGCGACTCCACGCCCGACATCACCGTCACGATCGGCTGAGCGAGCCTCAGATCACCTGGTGCAGCCAGCGGACGGGCGCGCCCTCGCCGGCCAGGCGGAACGGCTCCAGCTCGGCGTCCCACTTCACGCCCAGCAGCCCGTCGAGCGCCTCGTCCATCGTGATCTCGCCCTGCGCGGCCTTGACCCGGAACGCCTTGATGCGGTCCTCGGGGATCAGCACGTCGCCGTGCAGTCCGGCCATGGCGTGGAAGATGCCGAGCTTCGGCGTGAAGGAGTAGCGGGCGCCCTCGCTGGTGGCGGTGGGCTCCTCGGTGATCTCGAAGCGCAGCAGGTCCCAGCCACGCAGCACCGACGTCAAGGACGCGGCGGTGCCGGCGGGCGCCTGCCACGACAACTCGGCGCGGTAGGTTCCGGGCTCGGCGGGCTGGGGCGTCCAGGCCAAGTCGACCTTGCCGCCCAGCACTCCGGCGGCGGCCCACTCGATGTGGGCGCACAGCGCCGAGGGCGAAGAGTGCACGAAAAGGACACCCCGGGTCATCGGGGTGCCGGATCGGACCGTATTCACCGTGTTCATCGGTACCTCCCTAGGTGCGCCTTCCCCAGCGATCTCGGGTGATACCTGGCCCCATTGTGGCCCATGGCACGGTCCGCGACAAGGACCGGTGTGCGAATCGGCCTCACGAGTCCCCTCCCCCGACCTCGTGGACCGTCCGCACGCCCGCCTCGTTCAGCAGCGCGACGATGTCGGTGTCGTCCTCCCAGGCCTCCACGATGCGCAGCTCGTCGTCCTCGATGTCCTTCAGCAGGGCGGTCTTGACGACGGTGGCGGGCCGGTAGTCGGCCGCCCAGCGCATGTAGAGGCCGTCGTGGGCGATGCCGTGCCGGTCGAGCCAGTCGAGCGTCAGATCGCGCCAGACGAACTCCCGGCCGGTCCACAGCACGATCGCCAGGCCTCTCCCCCGCGCGTCCTCGAGCGCCGCCAGCACGTCGGCGCGCGGCGGGCATCCGGCCGAGGCGGCGTGGAAGGCGCGGTAGTCCGCGTCGGGACCCTGCGCGAGGTGCTCGATCGTCGAGGTGTCGCACAACGTCCCATCCAGGTCGAACAGGGCGGCCTCACGCGTCATGCGCCCATCTTCGCGTGCCGCTCAGCCCGATGGCAGCAGCCGCCGGCGTTCGGTGAGCCGCCGCCCGAGTGCGGTGCGACGCGCGCGGCGCCCCAGGTCGACCCAGGTGGAGTCGCGGACGAAGAGCAGGTCGAGAGCGATCATCGCCAGCGAGAAGGGCCACAGACCCATCACGGCCGCGATCCCCAGGTGCATGAGCATCAGCAGGCCCAGCACGACGATGCGGGTGGGACGCCACAGCATGGCCACCGGGAAGAGCGTCTGGGCCCACAGCGCCACGAAGGTGGCGAGGACGATCACGAACGACGACTGCCACAGCAGCTCGTTCAGGATCGGTTGCAGTGCGAAGGCGTCGAGTCGCAACGCGTAGAACAGCGCCGTCCCGTCGAGCCACTCCCCTCCTGAGAGCTTCCACACGCCCGAGACCACGTACACGACGAGGATCTGGAAGCAGCACAGCACGAGGCCGACGTTGTGCGCGGCGTTGGACACGTGGGCCGGCACGAGCCGGCGGGGGCCGGCCGGCGACGAGGCTCGACGGCGCTGCCGCCGCGCGTCGAGCGAGAAGTGGGCGCCCAGGTTGGCGAACAGCATGTACAGGAGCGAGAGCCGCATGAGCGTGTCCCCGCCGTTCAGCACGTAGGGGTTGTTCGCCTGGAGCGACACGAGCAGGACGAGCAGGAGCGGGAGCACCACGCGGGTCCTGTAGCCGAGGGTGAAGAGCACGGCGAGCACGATCAGCCCGAAGAACGCCACGTCGAACGCCACCGGCGAGTCCTTGGGCAGGAAGAGATCGAACGTGGGGAACCCGCTGCGCTTGGCCTCCGGGTCCACCCAGAAGGACGCGCCGCCCCACAGCACCGCGCGATCACGGGCGCTGGGCACCAGCAGCACGAGGATCGCGACACCGTAGAGGATCCGCAGGAGCGAGAAGCTGCGCAGGTTGTGCTGCTCGGAGGTCAGCCAGGTCAGCCCGCGCTCGACGCGGTCGCGCACGGCGCTCATGCCGCGGCCTCGCGGAAGAGCCACTCGGCCCCGTACCGCTGGATCAGCGCTCGGTACTCGTCGACGAGACGGGGATCGACGCTGACCCGGGTCTGGCGCCACCCGAACGTCGTGGTCGTCGTGGCGAACTGCTCGGCCTCGACGAAGCGGTTGGCGAAGTCGTTCGGGCGCTCGCGCACGATGCGCCACTGGACGCGCTCGATGGGCCGTCCGAAGCCCGCGGTGGCGTACATCGTGGCGTACCGCATCATCATGTAGTCCATCCGCAGGAACCGGATCACGTCCGGATCGCCCTGACCCAGGCGAGCGATGAGCTGGTCGTCCGCGACGGGCCTGAACCCGCCCTCGTGAGCCTCGATGAACGTGCCCCGCGCGTGCTGGCGCTGGGATTCGTCCAGCGCGAGGTAGCGCTGGAGGTAGGTGCTGGATGCGTTCCAGCTGCTCTTGGCGATCCGCGACGGAGTGACGTGGCCCGTCACGGCGCGCAGCTCGATGTCGGTGATGGAGACCCAGTCGGACTGGACGAGGTCGTCGTCGGCGTTGCGCCACTGGGCCCGCATCTCGAGGGTGCGGTTCGTCTTGAGGATGTTCGGGGCGAAGACGCGCCAGTTCTGACCGAAGTACGGCAGGAGCAGTGAGCGCGCCTGGTCGCGCATCGGCGTTCCCTCCGGGGACACGACCAGCACGGTGGCCACCATCACGACCAGCGCGATGGCGGCGGCCACGATGCCGGTCCTTCTGGCCGGGTGGGCAGCGTTGGGTCGCTTCACGGACTCCCTCTCGATGGGGCGGGGCCTCACGGCCCGGAGCGGGCCGGGATCGCCTCACGACGACCCCGGCCCGGCCACCGGACCGCAGCGGGTCAGTTCGACCAGACCCCGCCACGACGGCGGGAGACGATCATCGCGGTGGCGCCGAGCGCCACGAGCGCGACGGCGCCCAGGACCGACAGGACCGAGGCGGTGCCTCCGGTCGCTGCCAGTCCGCCCTGGCCGCCGGCGTTCGCGTCGTCCTGGACGCCATCCGCGCCGACCAGGTCGTCCGCGTCCGTGGCGTCCGCGTCCGTGGCGTCCGCATCCGTCGACTCGCCGTCGGCGCCGACCAGGTCGTCGGCGTCGCCGGCGTCCGTGGCATCCGCGTCGGTGGCATCCGCATCCGTCGCGTCAGCATCCGTGGCATCCGCGTCGGCATCCGCGTCCGCGTCGGCCTCGTCGAGGGCTCGCACCGAGGCGGAACCGAGCTCGATGCCCACGCCGGCGATCGCCGGGAGCACGTCAATGGACAGGGCACGGACCGTGAAGCTGCCCGCACCGAGGTCACCGGAGCCGTTGATCGGCGCAGCGGTCGGCTGCTCATTGATCCGCACCGCGAGGACCTGCTCCAGCAGGGGCTTCAGCGCGTC
>JBEVDF010000274.1:0-3824 GCA_040514145.1 Aeromicrobium sp. | reverse complement strand
CGCGCTGGTCGTGCTCGCCGTCGGCTTCGTGTTCTTCCTGATCTGGGACCTCGTGGCGATCCGCCTCGAGGTGTACGCGCGGGGCGAGTCCCCGGCGATGACCGGCATCGAGGTGGCGCGCGAGCTGCCGCTCGAGGAGCTCTTCTTCATCGTCTTCCTCTGTTACGTCACCGGTGTCCTGCACGGGCTGTTCACGATGCTGCTCGACCGCAAGGCGGTCGCCCGATGACCTACCTCGGACTCGCCGCGGTCTTCACCGCCGCCACCGTGCCCGTCCTGGCGCTCGCCGTCGCCACGCGGCGCCCCGATCGGCGCTGGTGGGCGGCGACCGGACTCACCGCGCTGGCGCTGGCGGTCCTCACTGCGGTCTTCGACAGCGTGATGATCGCCGCCGACCTGTTCCGGTTCGACGAGTCGGCCCTGACCGGCATCCACGTGGGACTCGCGCCGATCGAGGACTTCGCCTGGCCGCTCGCGGCCACGGTGCTGGTCTCGTCAGTGCTGCTGCTCCTCTCGCCGCCAGCCCGGTCCCGCGAGTCCGCCGTGCCCGCCCAGGACCAGGCGTGAGCCGCGCGGGCCAGGTGCTGGCCTCGTCGCGCCCGTTGTCCTGGGTCAACACCGCCTTCCCGTTCGGCGCCGCCTACCTGCTGGCCGGCGGTGGCGTCGACGTCGCGTTCTGGGTGGGCTGCGCCTACTTCCTGGTGCCCTACAACCTGCTGATGTACGGGATCAACGACGTCTTCGACTACGAGTCCGACCTGCTCAACCCGCGCAAGGGTGGGGTCGAGGGGATCGTCCTCGACCGCCGCATGCACCGGGTGACGATCTGGTCGGCGGTCCTGTCGAACGTGCCGTTCGTCGTGGTGCTCGCCGCGATGGGCTCACCGGTGTCGAACCTCGTGCTGGCGATCAGCATCTTCGCGGTCATCGCCTACTCGGCCCCGGTCCTGCGGTTCAAGGAGCGACCGTTCCTGGACTCCATCACCTCCAGCACCCACTTCGTCAGCCCGGCGGTGTTCGGCCTGGTTCTGGCGGCGGCTCGGGGCGCTGAGGTCGAGCTCGGCGTCACGGTCGTCGCCGCGATCGCCGGCTTCTTCGCCTGGGGCGTCGGGTCGCACGCGTTCGGTGCCGTCCAGGACGTCACCGCCGACCGCGCGGCCGGCATCGGCTCGATCGGCACGGTGCTCGGCGCCCGCAACACCACCCGCTTCGCCTTCGGCGCCTACCTCGTCGGTGGGCTGTGCCTCCTCGCGCTGCCGTGGCCCGGGTCGCTGGCCGCCCTGCTCGTGCTGCCCTACGCGGCCAACATCGCCCCGTACCTGTCGATCACCGACGAGCGGTGCGAGGAGGCGAACGCCGCGTGGCGCCGGTTCCTGTGGCTGAACTTCGTCACCGGCTTCCTGGTGACGCAGCTGCTGATCTGGATCAGTCTCCGCTGATCCGGCGGGACCGGAACCGGGCCTGCCAGCGCACCCACGGCGGGCTGACCGCCCAGTTGAGCCTCAGCGTGGTGAAGGCGCGGTCCATGCGTCGGACGAGCTGCTTCCGTCCCCGCACCGAGCGCCCCGACACCCCGAGCCGCAGGCTGCGGTCGTAGCGGATCACCGACTCCGGGCCGAGCGCGAAGGCGAGGTCCATGTCGTCGTGCACGTCGTCGAACCGGTGCACCCGGTCGCGCACGCGCTCCCAGCTGGAGCGGCGGATCGCCATGCTCGACCCCCACAACGGGTGGTGGCCCAGAGCCAGATAGGTCAGCACGTAGTAGGCGCCGAGGTAGGCGGCGGTGGCGATGCGCCCGAGCACGGGCGGCAGGTCGTGGAACCAGCCGGCGCCCGTCACGGCATCGACCGTGGGGTCCGCCATGGCGCGCGTGACCTGCGCGACCCAGTCGGTTCCCGGGCGGGAGTCGGCGTCGAGGCGGGCGACGAGGTCTCCGGTGGCGGCGTCGTAGCCGGTGGCGGCGGCCGACGGGATGCCGAGCCGCGGCTCCGCGACGACCCGTGCGCCGGCGGCCTCGGCCACGGCGACGGAGTCGTCGGTGCAGTCGTTGTCCACCACGACGACCTCGAGGGGAGCGACGGTCTGCAGCGAGAGCAGGCGCAGGCACTCGTGGAGTTCGTCGGCGTCGTCGTGGACGGGGATGACGACCGAGACGGTCGGGCCGGTCACCGGCTCGGCTCCGCGGCCGAGGTGCGACTGACGACGAGCGCGGCGATCAGCGCGCCGACCGCACCGGCGGCGAGGTCGCCGATCGTGTCCTTGTACCCCACCTGGATGCGGTCGTCGATCCACGTGTGGCCCATCCACTCGAGGAACTCCCACACGACCGCGAGGGCGACGGCGGTGGTGGCCGTGACGACGAACGTGCCGAGCCGCGGGCGCGCGAGTCTCGGGTCGTCGTGCGTGGCGAGGGCGCCGACCTTCACCAGCACCTGCCAGGTGAGCGCGGCGATCAGGCCCGTCGCGGCGGCGTGGACGACCAGGTCGAGGCCCGGGACCGCGAGGTACCAGTCGAGCTGGGCGGCCCAGCCGCCCAGCAGCAGCGCACCGCAGAACGTGACGTCGAGCGCCGGACCTGTGCCGACCGCGCGGGGGATGAAGAGCGCGCCGAGCACGAGGAAGAAGAGCGCGAACCCGATCCAGCCGGCGTGGATCGTGGCCGCGACGACGCTGACGATCCCGGCGGCGCGCAGGGCGTCCGGGACGATCAACGGCATTCGGACATCCTACTGAGGACGGGGAATTCCACGAATTACACCAGTGTGGTTCGTCCACATCCCTGTGCACAGGTGGGGACAACCTTGTCCCGTCAGCGCGTCATCTCAGGTGGGCGAACTCGTCGATCCCGGAATCCTCCTCGGCCAGCGAGAACGAGGTCACGGCGCGGTTCACCATGCCGGTCGCCAGGAGTATGGCGACCGACACGGCGAACGCCATGCCGCACAGGAACGCGAGCACCAACGCGATCATCGGTCAACCCTCGTCCCTGGCCATCGTGCTCGCCTCCGTGTCGCGTTGGTACGTGACCTTGGAGAGCGCCCACGCGGCCGTTCCGGACCTCGACGGCTCGGAACCCCGGGATGCGAGGAATTACAACCGTGTCATTCATCCACAGGTCTACCCACACCTGGGGACGAACCGACTAGACGCGGCGGGTGTCGGGCTCCTCCGGGGGCGGCTCCGTCAGGCTCGGATCGCGCTGGTCGGCGCTCGTGTCCCCACCGTGCTTGCCGGTGAAGACGGGACGATCCTGCGAGACCGGATCCTGTCGGGCCGGCGCGACGTCGTCGCGACGCTCGTCCGTGAGATCGCCGCGCTGGTCGTCGGCGACGTCGCGCTGACCGTCCGTGACGTCGGGATCGATCTCGTCGGCCTTGGCCAGGTGGTGGTCGGCGTGCTGCTTCGTCTCGGCCGCCTCCTGCTGCAGCTCGGCGGCCTGACGCTCGAGGCGCTCGGCGTCGAGACGCGCCTGGTCGGCGTCGGCGCGGGCCGCAGCGGCACCGGCCGCGGTCTGGTTGGCGGTGACCGAGGCCTCACGGGCCTCGTCGCGAAGGCGGGCGGCCGCGACGCGCTGCTCGCGCTCCTTCTCGAGCCGCTTCTCCTCCTTGGCCTTGCGTCCGTTGGTGAGGGCCCAGACGAGCGCGGCCACCAGCACCAGCGCGACGACTGCGATCAGGATCCAGACCCAGGGGTCGACGTTGTCCATTCAGGTTCACCTCCACGGGCCCCGGCTGCGTCGTTTCGACGCTGGTGCGCCGAGCCCTCACTCTTTGGTACCGCAGACTCAGCGACGCCGCTCGTCGGGCGAATCAGGCGAAGGGGCC
>JBEVDF010000210.1:0-9286 GCA_040514145.1 Aeromicrobium sp. | reverse complement strand
ACGAGGGGCACATCTCGAGCGGGATGCGCGAGTCGCGGATGTAGGCGGCGAGCCGGCCCAGGTGCGGCGTGCCCGTGAAGTCGATGTCGTCGACGATCCGCACGCCGTGCCCGAGCCGGTCGGCGCCGCAGCGCTGCACGGCCTGCCAGATCGACGGCAGTCCGAAGGCCTCGCCCGCGTGGATCGTGAAGTGCATGTTCTCGCGGCGCAGATACTCGAATGCCTCGAGGTGCAGGATCGGCGGGAAGCCGTCCTCGGCACCGGCGATGTCGAAGCCGAGGACGCCCCGGTCGCGGTACTCGACGGCGACCTTGGCGATCTCGAGCCCGCGCATCGCGTGGCGCATCGCGGTGAGCAGCTGACCGACGACCATCGTGCGACCCGACGCGGTCACCTCGGCGACGCCCTCGTCGATGCCGGCCTGCACCGCCTCGACGGCCTCCCCGATGGAGAGCCCGGCGTTCTGGTGCTGCTCGGGCGCCCAGCGCAGCTCGGCGTAGACGACCCCGTCGGCGGCGAGGTCGAGCACGGCCTCACGCGCCACGCGGGCGAGGTCCTCGGGGCGCTGCATGACGCCGACGGTGTGCTCGAAGGTCTCGAGGTACCGCACGAGCGAACCCGACGACGACGCCTCCTCGAACCAGCGACCGAGGTCCTCCGGCGCGGCCGGCAGGTCGTGGCCGATCTCGACCGCGATCTCGGCGACGGTCTCGGGGCGCACTCCCCCGTCGAGGTGCTCGTGCAGGGCGACCTTGGGGGCGGCGGCGATCTGTTCCGGCGTGGCCCTCATGTCAGGCGTCCATCAGCAACGTGACGGTCTCGGCGATGCACGCCGGCTTCTCGCTGCCCTCGATCTCGACCGTGTGCTGCAACGTCACCTGCTGTCCCTTCTCGATGTCGCGGACCTCCAGCACCTCGACCCGGTTGCGGACCTTCGAGCCCACGAGGACGGGCGCCATGAAGCGCACGCGGTTGAGCCCGTAGTTGACGCGGGCGCGGTCGCCGGCGAACGCGTAGACCTGCGCACCGAGGAACGGCAGCAGCGACAGCGTGAGGTAGCCGTGGGCGATCGTCGCACCGAACGGGCCCTCGGCGGCGCGCTCGGGATCGACGTGGATCCACTGCCGGTCACCCGTCGCGTCGGCGAACATGTCGATGCGGTCCTGGTGGATCTCGATCCATGAGCTGACGCCCAGCTCCGTCCCGGAGGACGCGGCGATCTCGGCTCTGTCGTTCAGGATGCGCATGCTGGTGAACCTATCGTGTCCAACGGGGACACCTCCTGCCCGCGCGAGGCACGGGATCGTGGGGACGCGTCCTCAGCCGCCGATGCGGTCGAGGACGAGGGGGGACGACTGGGGAGCGGAGTCGCCGATCGCCCAGGCGCCCTCGAGCGCCTCCTGGGCCCGGCCGAATCGCTCGGGGGTGTCGGTGTGCAGGGTCAGCAGTGGCTGCCCGGCGCGCACCGCATCGCCGGGCTTGGCGTGGATCTCCACGCCCGCGCCGGCCTGGACCGACTCGCCCGGACGCGAGCGGCCGGCACCGAGGCGCCACGCCGCCACACCCACCGCGTAGGCGTCGAGCGAGGTGAGGACGCCGTCGGACGCGGCGGTGACGACTTCGGTCTCACGGGCCGTCGGCAGCTCGGCGTCGGGATCGCCGTCCTGGGCACGGATCATGGCCTTCCAGGCGTCCATGGCGCGGCCGTCGGCGAGCGCCTCGGCCGGGTCGACGTCGTGGACGCCCGCGGCCTGCAGCATCTCGCGGGCGAGGGCGACCGTGAGCTCGACGACGTCGGCGGGTCCGCCTCCGGCGAGCACCTCGACCGACTCACGCACCTCCAGCGCGTTGCCGGCCGTGAGGCCCAGCGGGACCGACATGTCGGTCAGCAGCGCGACGGTGTTCACGCCGGCGTCGGTGCCCAGGGCGACCATCGTCTCGGCGAGCTCGCGCGCATCGGCCTGGGTTTTCATGAAAGCACCCGAGCCGACCTTGACGTCGAGCACCAGCGCGCCCGTGCCCTCGGCGATCTTCTTGCTCATGATCGAGCTGGCGATCAGCGGGATCGCCTCGACCGTGCCGGTGATGTCGCGCAGGGCGTAGAGCTTCTTGTCGGCGGGCGCCAGGCCCGAGCCGGCGGCGCAGATGACCGCGCCGAGGTCCTCCAACTGCGCCATCATCTCGTCGTTCGACAGCGCGGCGCGCCAGCCCGGGATGGACTCGAGCTTGTCGAGGGTGCCGCCGGTGTGGCCCAGGCCGCGACCCGAGAGCTGCGGCACGGCCACGCCGCAGGCCGCCACCAGGGGCGCCAGCGGCAGCGTGATCTTGTCGCCCACGCCGCCCGTGCTGTGCTTGTCCGCGGTGGGACGCGACAGCGACGAGAAGTCCATCCGCTCGCCGGTGGCGATCATCGCTGCGGTCCAGCGCGCGATCTCGCGGCGGTTCATGCCCTTCAGCAGGATCGCCATCGCGAGGGCGGACATCTGCTCGGGAGCCACCACGCCGCGCGTGTACGCGTCGACCACCCAGTCGATCTGCTCGTCGTCGAGCTCGAGTCCGTCGCGCTTGGCGACGATGATCTCGGTGGGGGCGAACTTCTCCGTCATGCAGACACCTGGATGCTCTCGTAGCCGCGCAGCACCCACGTGGGCCGCCGCGGGGCCTCGCCCACGAGGGCGAGGTCGGGGAAACGGTCGAGCAGCGCCCGCAGGCTGATGCTCAGCTCGAGGCGCGCCAGCGGGGCGCCGAGGCAGAAGTGGATGCCCAGGCCGAAGCCGACGTGCGGGTTGGGGTCGCGACCCACGTCGAACGTGTCGGCGTCGGCGAAGACCTCGGGGTCGCGGTTGGCCGAGCCCATGAGGCACGCGACCTTCTGGCCGGCCGTGACGAGGTGTCCGGCGACCTCGACGTCCTTCGTGGCGGTGCGCTCGAACAGCTGCAGCGGCGCGTCGAAGCGGATGAGCTCCTCGAGCGCGATCTCGATCGGCACCTCGCCGCCGGCGACGCGCGCCAGCTGGTCGCGGTGGGTCAGCAGCGCGTGGAAGCCGTTGCCGAACGTGTTGACGCTGGCCTCGTGGCCGGCGTTGAGCAGCAGCACCACCGTGGCGACGAGCTCGTCGTCGGAGAAGCCCTTGCCGGCGTCGGTCTCGGCGATGAGGTCGCTGACCAGGTCCTCCCCCGGCTCCGCGCGGCGCATCGCGATGACCTCACGCACGTAGTCGGAGAAGGCGGTGCTGGCCTCGACGGCCTCGCGCTTGGTGTCCTCGTCGACGTCGGTCTCGTACATGTGCACGATCGCCTGGCTCCAACGGCGCAGGTCCTCGTGATCCTCGCGCGGCACGCCCAACAGGTCGCAGATGACGTAGACCGGCATCGGCTCGGCGTAGTCGGCGAGCACGTCGAACTGCTCGGGCAGGGCGGCGACCATGTCGGCGGCGAGCGACTCGATGCGCGGGCGCATGCGCTCGACGTGGCCACGCCCGAACGCGCCGGCCAGCAGGCGCCGCATGCGCGTGTGCGCCGGCGGCTCGTTCTCCATGAGCTGGTTGCGGTGGAGCGTGTTGAACGGCCCCATCTCCTCCACCGGCTCCCAGTCGTGCCACAGGCGACCGAAGGCGCGGTTCTTCAGCACCGCGCCGACGGTGGCGTGATCGGTGGCCAGCCACATCGACCACGGCTCGTGCCAGACGAGCGATCCCTGCTGCCTCAGGCCGGCCAGGGCCGGGTAGGGATCGCGCAGGAAGTCGGCGTCGGTGGGGTCGAAGGTGGTCAGCGTGCTCATGAGTCGGTCAGGTCCGTCGCGTCGAAGGCGTCCGGGAGCACCTCGGCCATCGACTTGACGCCCGAGGCGGTCAACAGCTGGCACTCGGGGCCGCCGTTCTCCCAGAGCAACTGTCGGCAACGGCCGCACGGCATGACCGGGCGCCCCTGACCGTCGACGCACACGACCGCGCGCAGCCTGCCGCCGCCGGTGGAATGCAGCGCCGAGACCATGCCGCACTCGGCGCACAGGGCGACGCCGTAGGCCGCGTTCTCGACGTTGCAGCCCAGCACGACGCGACCGTCGTCGACGAGGCCGGCCGCGCCCACCTTGTACTTCGAGTACGGCGCGTAGGCGCGGTTCATCACCTCGACCGCGTACTTGGTGAGGGCGTCCCAGTCGACGGGCGCCTCAGGCGGGGTGAAGCCGAAGCCGGTCATCCGACACTGCCCTTCCGGTAGATCTTGCCGTCGGCCGCGGGCATCCTCAGGTTCTGGCTGAACACCGCCAGGACGAGCAGCGTGGTGACGTACGGGGTCATGGTGGCGAGCTCGTTGGGGATCTCGTCGCTCGCGAAGAAGATCCCGGCCACGATGACGCCCAGGATGGCCGCGATCAGCGCGGAGCGGTGGCCGTGCTGGCGCCACTGCCAGACCGCCAGCATCACCAGGAAGACCGCCACGAGCAGCAACAGCGCGTGGACGGTCTCGCCACCGCCGCGCAGGCGCAGCGTGTCGGTGTAGCCGAACAGCGCCGCACCGGCGAACAGGCCGCCCGGGCGCCAGTTGCCGAAGATCATCGCCGCCAGGCCGATGTAGCCGCGGCCTCCGGTCTGGCCGTCGCGGAACGCGTTGGCCGCGACGAGCGCCAGGAAGCCACCGGCGAGGCCCGCCAGGCCACCGGAGGCGATCACGGCGATGAACTTGTAGCGGTAGACGTTCACGCCGAGGGACTCGGCGGCCGCCGGCGACTCCCCCACCGAGCGCAGGCGCAGGCCGAACGCGGTGCGCCACAGCACCCACCAGGTCAGCACGAACAGGGCGATCGCGATGACGGTCAGCGACGACATGTTCGTCACGAACGCCCGCAGCACCGCGGCGAACTCGGAGACGAAGAACCAGTCCTTCTGCTCGATCTCGCCCAACGGCTCCGACAGGCCCGAGATCGTGATGCTCGGCAGCCGGTCGATCGGCGGGGACTGGGTCTGGCCGCCGCCGGGAACGCCGGTGAAGGCCATGCCCGCGAGGTACTGGACCGCGCCCGCGGCGATGATGTTGATTGAGACGCCCGAGACGATGTGGTCGACGCCGAAGTACACGGTGGCCACCGCGTGCAGCAGGCCACCGGCGGCACCCAGGAGGATCGCACCGAGGACGCCCTGCCACGGGCCGTAGAAGTAGCCGAAGTAGCCCGCACCGAACGTGCCGAGGATCATCATGCCCTCGAGGCCGATGTTGACGACGCCAGCGCGCTCGGACCACAGACCGCCGAGGCCGGCCAGGCCGATCGGGACGGCGGCGATCAAGGTGGCGCGGATGGTGCCCGACGAGCTGAGGTCGTCGACACCGGTGATGATCCGCAGCAGCGACATGATCACCAGGACGCCGGCGATGCCGATCAGCAGCCACGGCCAGCCGAGGCGGATACGGCCTTGCGGCGTGCCGTGGACATTGGTCACAGGATCGGTCGCGACACTCATGCCGACACCTCCTTCTGCTGGAGCTGCGGGTCCAGGGCGGCCGCCACCTGACGCTGCTCGAGGCGGACGCCGTAGCGGCGCACGACCTCGTAGGCGATGACGACGGTCAGCACGATGACGCCCTGGGTGACCTTGACGATGTCGGGCGAGACGTCGAGCAGGATCTGCAGCGGGTTCGACTGCTGGTCCAAGAAGGCGAACAGCAGCGCGCCGATGGCGATGCCGACCGGGTGGTTGCGACCCAGCAGCGCGATCGCGATGCCCGCGAAGCCCAGGCCCGACTGGAACGTGGAGCCGTAGGCGTAGTCCTGGCCGAACAACAGCGGCATGCCGACCAGGCCCGCGATGGCGCCCGACAGCAGCATCGTCACGAGGATCATCTTCTTGACGTTGATGCCGGAGGCGACCGCGGCGCTCTCGGACTGGCCCGCGGCGCGCAGGTCGAAGCCGAAGCGGGTGCGGTTGATCAGCACCCAGTAGACGATGCCGACGATGATCGCCACGACGATGAAGCCGTAGACCTCGCCGCCGAGGAACGGGATCCCGGGGACGTGGCTGCTCTCGGGCAGCGGCTTCGTCGAGATGATGTTGCTGCCCTCCTCGCGCACGGCGACCTTGCGCAGCAGGTAGGCCACCACGGCCGTGGCGATGGCGTTCAGCATGATCGTCGAGATGACCTCGGAGACGCCGCGCGTGACGCGCAGCAGGCCCGCGATGCCGGCCCACATGGCGCCCACGAACATGCCCGCGAGGACCGCCAGGGCGATGTTGAGGAAGCCGGGCAGCCAGGCCTCGCCGGCGACCCACGCCGCCGCGAACGACGCGATGCGGTACTGGCCGTCGACGCCGATGTTGAACAGGTTCATCCGGAAGCCGATGGCCACCGCGACCGCCGACAGGTAGTACACCGTGGCGGAGTTGAGGATGTTGACCATCGTGCGGTTGCTCGGCCAGCTGAGGATCTGGCTCCAGACGCCCAGCCAGTCGTCGCCGGCCAGGATCAGCACCAGGCTGGTGATGATGAAGGCGGTGACGAGGGCCAGGATCGGTGCCGCCAGCGCGAGTCCGATCCGGGTCAGTCGCGAACCCGTCATGCGATGTCCTCCTCGTCGGTGGCACCGGTCATGGCGGAGCCGAGTTGCTGGGGCGTGACGTCACTGGGATCGAACGTGCCGACGAGGCGGCCGCGCAGCAGCACGGCGATCGTGTCGGACAGGCCGATCAGCTCGTCGAGGTCGGCCGAGATCAGCAGCACCGCCAGGCCGTTGCGACGGGCCCGCTTGATGTGGTCCCAGATCGCGGCCTGCGCGCCCACGTCGACGCCGCGGGTGGGGTGCGCGGCGATCAGCAGGCTCGGCTCGCTGCTCATCTCGCGGCCGACGATCAGCTTCTGCTGGTTGCCGCCGGAGAGCGCCCGGGCGAGGGTGTCGATGCCGGGCGTGCGCACGTCGTACTCCTCGACGATGCGGTCGGTGTCCTTGCGGGCGCCGCGCCGGTCGATGAAGGGCCCCGCGATGTTGGGATCGCGGGTCTGGTGGCCCAGCACGCGGTTCTCCCACAACGGGGCGTCCAGCAGCAGGCCCTGGCGGTGGCGGTCCTCGGGGATGTAGCCGATGCCGGCCTCGCGGCGACGACGCGTGGACCAGCCGGCGATGTCGCTGTCGTCGAGCTCGACGCGGCCGGAGGTCTCGGGGCGCATGCCCATGATGGCCTCGACGAGCTCGGCCTGGCCGTTGCCCTCGACGCCGGCGATGCCCAGGATCTCGCCGCGGTGGATCTTGAAGGAGATGCCGTCCAGCAGGGGGCGGCCGCCGCGCGGGTCGGGCAGGCCGAGGTCGATGACCTCGAGCACCTCGACGTCGGTGACCGTGGACAGCTCGGTGCTCGGGCTGGGCAGCTCGGAGCCGACCATCAGCTCGGCCAGCTGGCGCGCGGTGACGCTGCCGGCGGGCACGGAGTCGACGGTGGTGCCGCGGCGGATCACGGTGACCGTGTCGGCGACCGAGAGCACCTCGTCGAGCTTGTGGGAGATGAAGATGACGGCCAGGCCCTCGGACTTGAGCTCGCGCAGGTTGTCGAACAGCTCGTCGACCTCCTGGGGCACCAGGACCGCGGTGGGCTCGTCGAGGATGATGATGCGCGCGCCGCGGTAGAGCACCTTGAGGATCTCGATGCGCTGGCGGGCGCCCACGCCGAGGTCGGCGACGAGGTCGTCGGGGTGGATGCCCAGGCCGTACGTGTCCGAGAGCTCGCGGATCGCCTTCCGGGCACCGTCGCCGATGCCGTGCAGCTTCTCGGCGCCGAGGACGACGTTCTCGAGCACGGTGAGGTTGTCCGCGAGCATGAAGTGCTGGAAGACCATGCCGACCCCGTGCCCGATCGCGTCGGACGGGGAGGAGAAGGACACCGCGGTCCCGTCCAGCTCGATGGTGCCCGAGTCGGGCTTCTGCACGCCGTACAGGATCTTCATCAGCGTGGACTTGCCCGCGCCGTTCTCGCCCACGATCGCGTGGATCGTGCCACGACGGACGTCGATGTCGATGTCGTGGTTGGCGATGACGCCGGGGAAGGTCTTGCCGATGCCGCGCAGCCGGACGACGACGTCGGGGGAACTGCTCGCGTCGGTGCCGGGTTCGGACGATGTGATGCTCACGGTGTCACCTTTTTCGGTGGTTCAGCGGGCCCAAAGATGCGGCCCGGCCCCACGCTATCGCGCAGGGCCGGGCCTCAGGCCTCAGTACGTCGAGGACTCGCTCACTTCGAGGGAACCGTGATGGTGCCGTCGATGATCTGCTGCTTGTACTCGTCCAGCTTCTCCTTGATGTCATCGACGTGACCGCCGGTGGTGGAGTAGCCGACGCCATCGACCTTGAGGTCGTAGATCTGCGGGCCGGTCTTGATGTCGCCCGCCTCGACGCTCTTGAGGAAGTCGTACACCGCGACGTCGATGTTCTTGGTCATCGAGGTCAGGATGCTGTCGCGGACCGACTCGTCAGCGGTCTTGGCCTGGTCGGAGTCGACGCCGATGGCCCACTTCTTGGAGTCCGTGGCCGCCTGGAAGACGCCACCGCCCGAGCCGCCGGCCGCGTGGTAGACGACGTCGGCGTCCTTCTCGAACATGCCGGTGGCGGCCGTGTTGCCCTTGGCCGGGTCACCGAAGCCGCTGAAGTCCGGCGGGGTGGAGAGGTAGACCGACTGGACCTTGACGTCCGGGTTGGCGGCCTTGGCGCCGGCCTTGTAGCCAGCCTCGAACTTGTGGATCAGCTCGGTGTCGACACCGCCGACGAAGCCGATCGTGCCGGTCTCGGACTTGAGCGCGGCAGCGGCGCCGACCAGGAACGAGCCCTGCTCCTCGGCGAACAGCAGGTTCGTGACGTTCTCGGCCTCGACCGCGTCGTCGACGATCGCGAAGTTCACGTCGGGGTTGGCAGCGGCGATCTTGCCGACCGCGGCGGAGTAGGCGAAGCCCACGGCCACGACCGGGTTGTAGCCGGCGTCGACGAGCTGCTGGAGGCGCTCCTCACGAGCCGACTCGGGCTCGCCGTCCTGAGCCTCGGCGTCCTTGACCTCGAAGCCGAGCTCGCACGCGGCCTTGTCGAGGCCCTTGGCGGCCGAGTCGTTGAAGGACTGGTCACCACGACCGCCCACGTCGAAGGCCATGCCGACCTGGACGTCACCCTTCTCGACGCAGTCCTCACCAGCGGCGCTCTCGTCATCGTTGCTCTTCTTCGAACAACCGGCTCCGGCAAAGACCAGGGCGGTCACGGCGGCCGCTGCGGTCAGCTTGTTCACTCGACGCACTTTTTCCTCCTCGGGGGCTGCGCCCG
>JBEVDF010000205.1:0-4591 GCA_040514145.1 Aeromicrobium sp. | reverse complement strand
CCACTCCCCCGCCGTCGAGGCGCCCGAGGAGTTCGTCGACGACTGGCGCGACTTCCTGCTCTCGCACTGACGCCGTCCGCACTGACCCCGTTGCGCTCAGCCGACGATGGCGCGGAGCGCGGCCACGTAGTTGCGGTAGGCGGCGCGGGTTGCCTTGGTGTACGCGACTCGTCAGGCCAGCAGGCGCTCGAGCTGCTCCGGATCGGTGAGGTTGGCGCCGAGGTGGAATGCCGGCCCCTTGCCCACGCCGTGATGGTCGCTCGAGCCGGTGCGCGCGAGGCCCAGCTCGTCGGCGATCGCCCGGAGCTCGGCGCGGGCCCGCTCGTCGTGATCGGGATGATCGACCTCGAGCCCGGCCAGGCCAGCGGCCGCGAGCTCGGCCAGCAGCTCGGCGGTCATCTTGCCGCGACTGTCGCGCGCCCAGGCGTGTGCCACCACGGGCCGTCCGCCCGCCTCGCACACCAGCCGCACCGCCTCGAACAGGTCGGCGGCGTAGCGCCCGACGTAGCCGGGCTTGCCCGGGACGAGCCAGTCGCGGAAGGCCTCGTCGCGGTCCTTGATGTAGCCCTTCGCGATCATCGCGTCGGCCACGTGGGGGCGGCCCCACGCCGCGGCGTCGCCGGCCACGGCGTAGACCTCCTGCTCGGTCAGCGGCATGCCGAGCGAGGCGAGCTTGTCCAGGATGCGCGGCAGTCGCTGGTTCCGGCCGCCCAGCACGCGCTCGAGCTCCTCGACGAGAGGGGCGTGCGCCGGGTCGAACTCGTACCCGAGCAGGTGCACGCTGAGCCCGTGGTACTGAGTGGAGATCTCGATCCCCCGGATCAGCCGCAGGCCCACCTCGTCGGCCGCCTTCTGGGCCTCGGCCCACCCCTCGGTCGCGTCGTGGTCGGTGAGGGCGATCGCGTCGAGTCCCTCGGCCTTCGCCTTGCGTACGAGGTCGCCCGGCGCGTCGGTGCCGTCGGACCGCGTCGAGTGGGTGTGGAGGTCGATGCGCACGTTACGAGACTAGGGCCTCGGCGCGTGCAGCCTGTCCTGGACGTTCCACTGCTGGACCACCGGCTGGCCCCGGTCGTCGCCCAGCACCGAGTACGTCGCGGTGTCCAGCGCGAAGATGCGGCCGTCGGCCACCTCGAGCCCCAGCCAGCGGGCCGCGAGGACCCGCAGCGAGTGCCCGTGCGCGAACACGAGCGTGCGCCCGCCGAGGGATCGCGCCCGCTCCACCACGCGGTCGATCCGGGCTCTGACCTGCTCGGCCGTCTCACCGCCGGGCGACGGGTGCGACCACACGGTCCATCCCGGGACCGTCCGGCGAATCTCCTCGGTGGTGACGCCCTCGTACTGGCCGTAGTCCCACTCGACGACGTCTTCGACCACCTCGGGCTCGAAGCCGGCCAGCTCGGCCGTGACGAGGGCCCGGCGCCGCGGGCTGCTCCAGACGCGGTCGAACGGCACGCCGGACAGCAGCGGACGCAGGGCCTTGGCCTGTTCGCGGCCCAGCTCGGTCAGCTCCAGGTCGGTCACCGAAGTGTGCTTCCAGGCACTGCTCCACTCCGTCTCGCCGTGGCGGACGAGCCAGAGTTCGGTGGCGGGCGCGGGTGTGTTCATGCGCTCAGCGTGGCACGAGAACCCAGTGGTCGAGGTCGAGCAACACGCCCGGGGCGTACTTCCCGTCCTCGCCCTTGAGCGTCATCGACTCGTCGCGGCCCTTCGTGGCCACGAGCCGCAGCCGCAGCGCGCCCACGCCCGGCGCGGAGGTCTCGGCCTTGTCGAGCACCTCGCTCCAGGCGTAGATCGTGTCGCCGGCGAACGCGGGCGACGTGTGCGCCCCGGCGTTGATCGCGGCGATGAGCTGGGCGTTGGCGAGGCCGTTGAACGCGAGCGCGCGCGCCAGCGAGATGACGTGGCCGCCGTAGACGAGGTTGTTGCCGTCGGGGCGGGCCTCCACGTTGAAGTGCACCTTGGCGGTGTTCTGCCACAGGCGCGTGGCCTGCTGGTGCTCGGACGCGGTCAGCGTGACGCCGTCGACGTGGTCGATCTTCTCGCCGACCGCGTAGTCGTCGAAGCGGTGCGGCTCACCGGCGGCCACGAAGTCGTAGTCCGTGAAGTCCAGGCCGGCCGGGATCACGAGGTCCTCGGCGGCGACGAAAGGCGCCAGCTCGGGGATCACGGTCTCCGGCGCGGGCGCCTCGGTGTCGCGCTTGTGCACCATCACCCAGCGCGCCCAGTCCAGGACGACCTCGTCGCGCTGGTTCGTGGCGGTCGAGCGCACGTAGACGACGCCGGTCTTGCCGTTGGAGTTCTGCTTCAGGCCGATGACCTCCGACGACGTGGAGATCGTGTCGCCCGGGACGATGGGCGCGTGGAAGCGGCACTCGGCGTATCCGAGGTTCGCGACGGCGTTGAGCGAGATGTCGGGGACGGTCTTGCCGAAGGCGACGTGGAACCCGATGAGGTCCTCGACGGGGTGGCCCTCGCCGTTCGATCCCGTCAGGCCGACCGAGGCGGCGAACACCGCGGACGAGGCCACCGCGAAACGCGTGGGGTAGATCGAGCCGTAGACCGCCCGGTCGCCCTCGGTGATCGTGCGGGGCGTGGCGTGCTCGATCACCTGTCCGAGGGTGAAGTCCTCGAAGAAGTGGCCCGGGTTCGTCTTGCTCATGTCGTCCTCACTGTCGCCGATGGTGCGGGACCATCATGGCGGATCGTCAGAACGCCAGCGTCGCCGCGACCATGTTGTGGTCCGAGGGCGGGGTCACGCGGTAGCGCGCCTTGCGCAGGTTCGCGTCCACGACGGTCTCCCAGCCACGCCCGCGGAGGCCCGACGCGAGGATGTAGTCGATGCGCGTGCCCTGATGGCGGAAGTAGGCCCGGGGCGTGGAGCCGCGGGGGCGCTTCAGCGCCTTGTCGCGGTACATGCACGTGTTCTTCGCGCTGCCGGGTCGTCCCTTGCTCCCGCCCGCATTGGACGAGTGGTACGCGACGTTGATCCGGCGATTGACGTGCAGCGGGACCCGCCAGTAGCGCGTGTTGGCGAGCGAGGAGGTGACCCCCACCGACTTGCACGACCCGCGCCACTTCGCCGTCTTCGACTTGTACTTGCGACGATCGGTGCCCAGCAGGTCCACCAGGCCGGCGCGCGTGAAGTCGTCGACGGCGGTCGTGCTGCGGTTGCGGCCCGTGCTGTTGAGGTCGCCGACCAGCACGGCGGCCAGCTTGCCGCCCCGCAGCGCGCGGACCTGCTTCATCGTGGAGAGGATCTGACCGGCCTGCTTGCGGCGGAAGGAGTTCGAGGTGGTCGTGGTGATCGCCTTGCCGCGGTAGCGAGCGTCGAGGTGGGTGTTGGCGAAGACGAACTCCCGGCCGGTCGCGTTGACGCGAAAGACGGTCCAGTCGAGGGTGCGGGGGTTCGAGGTCGCGCTCGAGAGCCGGCGAACGCCCTGGCGCACCACGGTCAGCACGCGGGAGTCGTAGACGGTCCGGTTGTCCGACGAGGACGCCGGCACCGAGGTCGTGCAGGTGCGCCACGGCGCGGGCTCGCCCTTCCACGTGCCGTTCCACACCGGGGGGTTCGGGCCCGTCGTCGGGCAGTGCTTCCGGTTCGTGTTCGTGACGCGGTACGGCGCTCCGGCGGTGCGCGCGTTCATCAGGTCGACCACGTGCTCGTACTGCGCGTGGTTCCGCGAGCCCACGGGGCGGCGCGGCATCCACGCCTCGGAGGCCTCCTGCAGGCCGATGACGTCGGGCGAGCAGCGCAGGATCATGCCGACGACCCGGTCCGCGCGGGACTCCCACCGCGGCACGGCGCCGACGGACGCGTTGTAGCCCACGATGTTGTACGACGCGACGAGCAGCGGCGTGCGGCCGGCCAGCACGCCCCCGGCCGAGGTCTCGCGGACCACGTCGCCGTACGCCGCGCACCGAGCAGGGGCGGCCGAGGCGGGAGCGGCGGTCAGCGGGACGGTCAGCAGACCGGTTGCGACGGCGAGTGCCAGCGACACGGCAGCGAGACGGGAACGCACGAAGACCTCCAGGAGGGACACGACCGAGGCGGTCGCACGGTCTCCGACTCTACGTTCTCTTGCGCCACATCAACAATAATCCGCCACATCCGACCCATCGGCGTGGGAAGCCAAGCCGGCTCACATCGGGCTCCCCGCCGGGATAGGGTCAGTGACCAGTCGTCCGACACCGAGGAGAGCGATGGAGACGAACGAGCCGATCCCGTTGCCCGGCGGGCGGCAGTTCGCGGCCACTCACAGCGTCTCGCGCACCTTCGGCGGCATGACCTCGGCGCTGCTGCGCCGCAGCAGCGCCTTCGACCGGCTCGCCGACACCCCCGTCGACGTGGTCACCTTCACATGGCAACCCGATCAGCCCGAGATCGAGGCGCACCTGCGCGCCCAGGGGATGCTCTCCGATCGGGTTCGGCTGCGCAACGCCTGGAACGAGATGACCGCTCTCGCAGACGTCCCAGCGGGCCTGACCCACACCCGCCAGGCCGCCCTGGGTGCCTTCGACCCGCTCGATGTCGAGTACGAGATACGCCCAGGACTGCGGCGGCGCCTGAGCGACGAGGGCCGCGTCCTGCAGA
>JBEVDF010000168.1:0-3236 GCA_040514145.1 Aeromicrobium sp. | reverse complement strand
GGTCAGGCAGCGACCGTCGAGGTCGGTCTCCAGGCCGCCGAGCGTCTTGCGCGACAGCACGTGGAGCCGTACGGCGATGAGCGGGCCGGCCTTCGGGTCCAGCAGCTTGTGCGGCGTCGCGGTGCGGCTGAGCCTGTCGCCGCGGTAGTTGCGGGCACCACGGATCGCCGTCACCTGCAGGTCCTTGGTGAAGTCGTTGTCGATCTCGCGGTCGCGCGACTCGACGAGCGACCGGATCGCCGACTCGTCCAGCTCGGGCGCCTCCGGGTCGGCCAGCTTGTTCATGCCGGCGACCAGGTCGCCCAGGTCGTCGGCCACCACGAAGTCCTCGCCGTGCTGCTTGAACGCCTCGACCGGACCCGGCGCGCCGCCCCTGACCCGCGACAGGACGAGCTTGATGTCCTTGCCCGTCAGGTCGGGGTTCTGCTCGGAGCCGGAGAGCGCGAACTCCTTCTCGATGATCTTCTGGGTGAGGATGAACCACGAGTAGTCGTAGCCCGTCTGCCGCAGGTGGTTGAGCGTGCCGAGGGTGTCGAAGCCGGGGAAGTACGGCGCGGGCAGCCGCCTGCCGGTCGCGTCCAGCCAGAGCGAGGAGGGGCCGGGCAGGATCCGGATGCCGTGGTTGTCCCAGATGGGGTCCCAGTTGCGCACCCCTTCGACGTAGTGCCACATCCGGTCCGGGTTGATCACGTGGGCGCCGGCCTCCTGGGTGATCCCGAGCATCCGCCCGTCGACGTACGCCGGCACCCCGGCGACCATCGTCTTCGGTGGCTTGCCGAGTCGCGCCGGCCAGGTCTTGCGGACCAGGTCGTGGTTGCCGCCGATGCCGCCGCTGCTGACGATTACCGCCTGCGCGCGCAGCTCGAACTCCCCCGCTGCGGTGCGGGAGGTGGGACGGCCGCGGTCGGCGCTCGTCGGCTCCAGCACCGTGCCGCGCACGCCGACGGCCGCACCGCCCTCGACGAGGAGCCCGTCGACCTGGTGGCGGAACGCGAAGCGGAGCCGCCCGGTCGACGCGTGCTCGCGCACCCGCCGCTCGAACGGCGCGACGACGCCCGGACCGGTCCCCCACGTGATGTGGAAGCGCGGCACGGAGTTGCCGTGGCCCTCGGCGCGGCCGTCGCCGCGCTCCGCCCAGCCGACCAGCGGGAAGACCCGGTGGCCCATCTCGCGCAGCCACGAGCGCTTCTCCCCCGCGGCGAAGTCGAGGTAGGCATCGGCCCAGGCCCGCGGCCAGCGGTCCTCCTCGCGGTCGAACTGGGCGCTGCCCAGCCAGTCCTGCCGGGCCAGCTCGGGCGAGTCCTTGATGCCCATCCGGCGCTGCTCGGGGCTGTCGACGAAGAACAGCCCGCCGAGGCTCCAGAACGCCTGGCCGCCCAGGGACTGCTCGCCCTCCTGCTCGACGAGCAGCACCGACCGGCCCGCGTCCGCGACCTCGGCCGCGGCCACCAGCCCGGCGAGACCGGCCCCGACGACGATGACGTCCGCGTCGGTCATGCCGGCACCTCCACCAGCGCGAGCGGCACGTGGTGCTGCCCGGCGTGCATGTCACGGTCGCGCAGCGATCCCTGCGGCACCGGCCGAGGGAACGAGATCTTGACGACGTTGAGCGACGGGATCCGGAACAGCTGGACCGAGGAGACCTCGACGCCGTACAGGTCGGCGACCAGGCGCTCGTTGACCAACGACTCGTCGGCGACGAGCGCGTACCCGTCGGCATCCTTCATGAACAGCTCCATGGTGACCCAGAACGGGCCGGCGTTCTTGGAGCGGACCTCGAGGGCGAGGTCGGCGATGGTGGTCATCTCAGTCTCCGTACTCGGTGCGGAACATGGACGTGGGGTCGGCGTCGACCACGTGGTTGAGCACGAACTCGTACGCCGCGCCGCGCTCGACGTGTGCCGGCGACGTCGCGAAGGCGGTGCTCGGGAAGTAGTCCATGCCGGCTGCTGGGAAGTGCAGCAGCGGCGGGTTCGCGATCTTGGCGATCGCCGTGGCGGTCGCCTGGTCGGCGGCGTTCACCAGCAGCATGACGCCGACCTCGCGCGGCGGGGTGCGGTCGATCTCGAGGTCGCCGAGCACCGCGTTGTGGCCGTAGAGCCGGACGTCGATCGCGAAGTCGTCGTCGCGGAGGCCGAGGGTGCCGATCACGGACGACCTCACGTACTCGTCCAGGGCGGCGGCCCAACCCTCGATGTCGGCGAGGATCAGGGGGTCACGGACCCCGGCGAAGAGCATCGTCTCGTAGCCCGTGATCCGGGCCCCCTCGAGCTTGATCGTGTGCTGCTCGGCCTCGTGGAACCGGGATCCCTCGACGCGCACGCGGCGCTCGTCGAGGGCGACGTACGTCGCGTCGCGGACGTCGAGCGTGCCGGCGGGTTCCCGCATCTCGTACGGGTTCACGGTCTCGTAGAGCATGTGCGCGGCCACCGTCTGGACGGTGCACGCGGTGTCGGCGTCGAGCGCCTCGATCGTGAAGCCCTCGGCGTCGACCGTGATGTAGACGCCACCGGTGCGCGGGTTGGCGGTGGCCTGCCCACCGCACTCGGCGATCTTGCCGGCGTGCCAGGACGGCCCGGCCGGCATCCCCTTCAGCAGGGCGTACGCCGCGGCGACACCCGCGTCGGTCGCCCGGCCCGCGAGCACGACCTGGGCGCCGGCCCGGAGCGCCTCGATGATCGGCTCCGCGCCCATCATCCCGACGATGTGGGTGCAGCTCTCCAACGTCTCCGCGCGCAGCTCGCCGAGCGGCGGCAGCGGGTGGATCCGGCCGGCGTTGAGCGCCTCCTTGAGGTCGACGGAGGTCTGCTCGCTGTAGATGCGCGCAACCTTCAGGGCCATGCCCTCCTCGGCCATGATCTGGTCGACCATGTCGCCGACCCAGTCGACGCCGGAGTCGGTGCCGCTCGTCCCGCACGACCCGATGACCAGCGGGACGTCGGCGCGGACCGCAGCCCCGAGCAGGCTGCGCAGGTCGCGGGCGACGGCCGCGGCTGCGGTCTTCGGCGTGCCGGAGCCCAGGTAGTGGGGGCCGGAGTCCGTCGAGCCGCCGTCCACGGTGATCACGTCGACGCCGAGCGCCAACCCGCGCTCGATGGTGGCCTCGGGCCAGCCGCTGCCGAGCATGCCGCTCGGGGTCATGATGCGGACCGTGTCGTCCATGCTTCTCAACTCTCTGTCGTCGTCTGGGTCGTTGTCTGGGTCGTCGCTGCGATGACCGCGTCGGCCATCTCGTC
>JBEVDF010000125.1:0-4608 GCA_040514145.1 Aeromicrobium sp. | reverse complement strand
GGCGCTCGTGCACCCCTGACCGTCGCGGTGATGAGTTCTCCCGTCCCCAGCCGTCTTACCTGTGACAGGACATGACGAGACGGAAGAGGATGGCCATGAGTGTGAACACACCACTGGAACGGGGCGACATGACCGAGGTCGACGAGCCGACGTTCTCGGCGATGGCCGAGCGGCACCGGCGGGAGCTGCACGTGCACTGCTACCGGATGCTCGGCTCGTTCGAGGACGCCGAGGACGCCGTCCAGGAGACGTTCCTGCGGGCGTGGCGGCGACGCGAGACCTACGAGGGGCGCTCGACGTTCCGCGCCTGGCTCTACAAGATCGCCACGAACGCCTGCCTGGACCTGTTGGCGAAGCGGCGCCCGGAGCCGGCGACCGGCGGCGAGGTGCTGTGGCTGCAGCCCTATCCCGACCGGCTGCTCGACGAGCTCGTCGCGGACGAGGACGGCCCTGAGGCGGCCGCGGTCTCGAAGGAGACGATCGAGCTGGCCTACCTGGTCGCGGTGCAGCACCTCGCACCGCGTCCGCGCGCCGTCCTGATCCTGAGGGACGTCGTCGGATGGCCGGCCAAGGACGTCGCCGAGCTCCTCGGGGACTCCGTGAACTCCGTGAACAGTGCGTTGCAGCGGGCCCGCGCCGGAATGCGCGAGCACCTGCCCGCGGAACGCCAGGACTGGAGCGGCGGGGCGGATGACACCGAGACCCGCGACCTCGTGCGCCGGTACACCGAGGCGTGCGTGGCCACGGACATCGCCGCGATCGCGGGGATGCTGCGTGAGGACGTGCGGTTCTCGATGCCGCCCACGCCGGGCTTGCAGATCGGCCGCGACGTGGTGCTGAACGACTGGGTCCAGAGCGGCTTCGAGAGCATGACGGGACTGCGCGTCGTCCCCACGTCAGCGAATCGGCAGCCGGCCGTCGCTGCCTACGAGTGGCGGGAGCAGGAGAACGCGTACCTGCCGCTCACGGTCGACGTGCTGCGGATCGAGGGCGGGAAGATCACGGAGATCGTCACGTTCCACAACGACCAGTTCCCCCGGCTGGGTCTGCCCGAGCGACTGGAGGCCGGGGCATGAGCGCCGCGAACGAGACCCGGTTCGCCGTACGTCCCGGGCTCGGTCGAGTCGCCCTGACCGGCGTCGTGGCCACGGTCGCTGCCGCTGCCGCCACCACCGCGGGCGCAGCGCTCGCGAAGGCCGCGGGCGTCGACTTCGAGGTCCCCGCCGGCGGCGAGGCCATCCCCACGGCCGGGTTCGCCACGATGACGAGCGTCTTCTCGCTCGTGGGCGTCGCGATCGCGGTCGCACTCGCTCGCTGGAACTCGCGCCCCGCGAGGCGCTTCGTCAGGATCACGATCCCGCTGGCGGCGGCGTCGCTGGTGCCGCCGCTCGCCGTCGGTGCGACCGCCGCCACGGCGACCACGCTCGTGGTCCTACACCTCGTCGCTGCCGCGGTGGTGATTCCTTCGCTCACCCGGGCTCTCCGCGCTGAGTGAGAGCCAGTCGGCGACAGTGGGCAGCACGAGGTCGAGTCGCCGCAGCATCCCGTCGTGGTCGAGCCCCGGCACGACCTCGTACGGGATGCCGCGGGCGTCGAGGTCGCGCTGCAGCTCGGCGGGGGAGAGGAGGGACGCCACGACGGTGTCCTCCTCGCCCCACCAGGCGCGCACGGGGCATCGGAGGTCCGCGAGCGCGGCCCGCGGGAGCGACGCGATGTTGTCCCAGACTGTCTCGGCGGCCAGCGGGTCGGAGGTCTCGAGGACTTCGGCCCACGCGTCCGGCTCACCCCGGGCCGCGGCGTTGCGGGCTCGCGCGCGATCGCCCATGCCGGCGAGGTCGGCCGTCAGTGGGAAGCCGCCGCACGCCACCGCCGTGACGCGCGGGCTGCTCACCGCGAGCCGTGCCGCCATCACGCCGTTCATGGAGTACCCGAACGTGGCGTAGGAGTCGATGCCGAGGTGGTCGAGGACGCGCTCGATGTCGCCGACGAAACCGCTCATGTCGTACGACCCGGGGCGCGTGCTGGGACCGAAGCCCCGCGGTGACACGATCACCACGCGGAACCGCTTCGTGAGCGCAGTGAGATCCATCGTGGTCCAGTCGACGTTCAACCGCGGCACCACGACCGCAGGCCCCTCGCCCTCACAGGACCACCAGATCCCGTCGAGGTCCACCATGGGGCTCAGCGCATCGCGGCGACGGCGGTGAGTGCTGCGTAGTCGTCGGCGTCGAAGCCCGCGTCGCCGAGAATGTCGCTCAACGAGACGGCGTCGAGCTCCGCGACGATCGCGGCGGCCACGCGCCGGTCGAGGTCGGAGAGCACGCCCTGGATGCGGCCGCCGATGGCGCAGGCCGGGTTCGGCCCGTGGATGCCCAGGACCGGGTCGTCGCCCTGGAGCAGCCTCCACACCTGCGCGAGCGTCACGCTTTCGGGGTCGACGGCCAGTTCCCATCCGCCGCGCGCGCCGGCGCGCGAGCGCACCAGCCCGGCGGTGCGAAGCGGGCCCAGCACCTTGCGGACGTGCACGGGGTTGACCGCGGTGCTCCCCGCCAGCTCCTCCGAGCCGACCGGAGAGGTGCGGCTCGCCGCTGCGCTGGCGGCGAGGTAGGTCAGCACATGCACTGCCACCGCGAATTGGGTGTTGGTCGGCCTGGCCATGGCTACATCTTGCCCTATTGCCATCACAATGACTACAGTTGCTAATTGTCGTCACCGTAACTACAGATCAGGACATGTCATGACCATTGCCGTCACCGGTGCATCCGGCCAGCTCGGACGCCTCGTCGCCGACCAGCTCCTCGCCACCGTCGATCCCTCCGAGGTCGTGCTGCTCACGCGCGATCCCGCCAAGCTCGCCGACTTCGCCGAGCGGGGAGCCATCGTCCGCGCCGCCGACTTCGGCCAGCCCGAGGGCCTCGTCGATGCCCTCGCCGGGGTGGAGCGGATGCTCCTGATCTCCACGGACGTCGTCGGCGCCCGGGTCGACGGCCACCGCGCCGCCATCGACGCTGCCGTGAAGGCAGGCGTGCGGCACGTCGCCTACACGTCGGTCCCGGAGCCGACCGCCGACAACCCCGCGGGTGTCGTGCCCGACCACGCGGCCACCGAGGACGCCCTGCGCGCCAGCGGACTGGCCTGGACGATGCTGCGCAACAACCTCTACGCCGAGATGCAGGTCGACACCATCAAGCAGGCGGCCGCGAGCGGCCAGCTGTTCACCAACACCGGGGACGGCGCAGCCGCCTACGTCACCCGCCCCGACGCCGCCGCCGCGGCCGCGGGCGTGCTGACCGGTGAGGGCCATGAGGGCCAGGCGTACGACGTGACCGGCCCGAGTGCCGTGACCTCGGCCGACCTCGCCGCGCTCGCCACGAAGCTCGCGGGCCGCCCCATCGACGTGATCGACGTCGACGACGAGGCGTACGCGGCCGGACTCGTCGCCGCCGGTGTTCCGGAGGCGTTCGTGCCGCTGCTCGTGTCCTTCGGCACCGCGATCCGTCTCGGGAAGCTCGCCCGGGTCACGGACGTCGTCGAGCGGATCGGTGGCCGCACGCCGACCGCGCTGGAGGACCTGGTCGTCGCCCAGGACTGACACCCGCCGCGGGCGCCCGGGGCTTTGACATGATGTGCCGGTGCGCGCGCTAGTCCTCGATGCCGTCCGGGCCCAGCCGGAAGTCCGTGACGTTCCCCTGCCGGCAGTCCCGACCGGTGGCGTCGTCGTCCGCGTCGTCGCCACCGGTCTCTGCCGCAGTGATTGGCACGCGTGGGCCGGCCACGACGACGGCGTCGCCTTCCCGCACGTGCCGGGTCACGAGCTGGCGGGTGAGATCACGTCCGTCGGCTCGGGCGTGGCTCGCTGGAAGGTCGGCGACCGCGTCACCGTCCCGTTCGTCGCCGGCTGCGGCACCTGCGCATGGTGCCTGGCCGGCGACGCGCAGGTGTGCCCCGACCAGGAGCAGCCCGGCTTCACCTACTGGGGCTCGTTCGCCGAGTTCGTGGCCGTGCACGCGGCCGACACCAACCTGGTGCGGATCCCCGAGTCGGTCGACTTCGCGACCGCGGCCAGCCTCGGCTGCCGGTTCGCGACCGCCTACCGCGCGCTGGTCGGCCGCGCCCGTGTCGTCGAGGGCGAGTGGGTCACGGTGGTCGGCGCCGGGGGAGTCGGGCTGAGCTCGGTCATGATCGCCCGCGCGCTCGGTGCCCGGGTGATCGCCGTGGACCGGAACCCCGAAGCACTCGCCGTTGCCGCGGAGCTCGGCGCCGAGCACACCCTCCTCGCCGACGGGCGGGACATCCCTTCAGCTGTCGCGGATCTCACCGGCGGCGGCAGTCACGTCGCGGTCGACGCCGTCGGCAGCGAGCAGACCTGCGCCGACGCGATCCTCAGCCTGCGCCGCCGCGGCCGCCTCGCCCAGGTGGGCCTGCTCCCGGCGATCGAGGGCCACCCGCGCGTGCCGATGGAGCGCGTCATCGGCTGGGAGCTCGACCTCCTCGGCAGCCACGGCATGGCCGCCGCGGACTACCCCGGGATGATGGCGCTCATCGAGCAGGGCGCGCTCGAGCCGCAGCGCCTCATCGAGCGCACCATCGGCCTCGAGGAGGCCGCGG
>JBEVDF010000285.1:0-7341 GCA_040514145.1 Aeromicrobium sp. | reverse complement strand
GTTCCTGTCCGACGACGCCTGGGACCGCCTGCAGCAGGTGTACGCCGACCGCGACCCCGACCGCCTCTTCGTCGGCTACCTCGGCGGATCGGTGAACAGGAACCACTGGCAGCAGCCCGGAGGTCTACGCTCAGCGGAATGACGCGGTCGCGCACGACCCCCGACGTCGAGCGCGTCCTGAAGGCCGCCGAGGACGCCTCCCCTGTCGAGGCGGTGGACGCGGTCGCGCGCGAGCTGGGCGTGGCGTTCGGTGCCGTCGCCGTCTCCTTCCTGATCACGGACCTGTCCGGACGCGCCCTGGTCCGGCTCACCCACGTGCCGCTGTCGAGCGACCCGGCCGTCGCGCCGGACGCCCTCGCGCTCGGCGAACGACGCGAGCACGAGGAGTCCGCCACGGTGCTCCCGTTCGACGGCGGACCCCACGAGCAGGCCGTGCGCACCCAGACCGTGCAGGTGCTGCGGACCGAGGCAGCAGCGACCTGGACCGTCCTCGCACCCGTCACCGAACGCGGCGAGTCCGTGGGGGTGCTGGAGCTCCACCTCCCGGAGGAGCCCGGCCTCGAGGTCCTGGCGGAGATCGGGCGGGTGGCTCACCTGCTGGCGTTCGTGATCATCGCCAACCGCCGGCACACGGACCTCTTCGAGTGGGGACAGCGCAGCCGGGACTTCACCTTGTCGGCGGAGATCCAGCAGCGACTGCTCCCGGAGGCCCGCACCTGCGAGGCGGCCGCGTTCACGCTCGCCGGATGGCTGGAGCCCGCCGCCAGCATCGGCGGCGACACCTTCGACTACAGCGTCGCCCGTGACTCGCTGCACCTCTCCCTGACCGACGCGATGGGCCACGGTGTCGAGGCCGCACTGACGGCCAGCGTGTGCCTGGCCGGGCTCCGGGGCGCGCGGCGCCGAGGACTGTCGTTGCTCGAGCAGGCGGCCGAGGCCAACAGCTCGCTGTGGGACCACGCGGCCCGTCGGTCCCACGAGGACTTCGTCACCGGGCTGGTCGGGCGCCTCGACCTGGGCACGGGCTCGCTCCAGATCGTCAACGCGGGCCACGTCGCGCCGTACCTGCTCCGGGACGGCGAGCTCACGGTGCTGGACCTGCGGATCGGCCTCCCCTTCGGGATGTTCGCCGAGAGCGTGTACGCCGTCAGCGAGGTCGCGCTCGTGCCGGGCGATCGCCTGCTCCTGGTGACCGACGGGATGCTCGAGCGCAACGTGGCGGCCGTCGACCTCCCCAGCGCGATCCGGGACACGCAGGACCTGCACCCTCGGGAGGTCGTCCGAGCGCTGGCCGACCATGCGCTGGCGGCGGCCGGCCACGCTCTGCAGGACGACGCCACCCTGCTCTGCCTGGACTGGCACGGCGAGCACGGGGATGGCCGAGGGTCCGTCTCCGGTGCCGACCCGTCCCGTGCCAGCCTGGCGATGGACTAGCTCACCACCGGGCTGTCGTCGGCGCGCAGCACCCCCTTCAGGACCTTGCCGCCGGCGTTGCGGGGCAGGTCGGGCAGCACCACCAGGTCCTTGGGGAGCTTGTACGACGCGATCCTGCCGCCGAGGAACGCCACCAGCTCTGTCAGGGCGAGGTCGGCGTCGGGGACGGTCGAGACGACCGCGACGGGGACCTGTCCCCACCGGTCGTCGGAGCGCCCGATGACCGCGACCTCGCGTACGGCGGGGTGCGCCGCGATGGCGTTCTCCAGCTCGGCGCAGTAGATGTTCTCGCCGCCGGAGATGATCATGTCCTTCATCCGGTCGACCACCCAGACGAAGCCCTCGTCGTCCTGCTTGACGAGGTCGCCGGAGTGGAACCACCCGCCGGCGAAGGCGTCGGCGGTCTCGGCCGGCTTGTTCCAGTAGCCCTTCATCACCGACGGCCCGCGGTAGACGATCTCGCCGACCTCGCCCGGCGCGACGTCGTTCATGAGGTGGTCCACGACCCGGTACTGCAGGGTCGGGATCGGTCGGCCCACCGAGCCGAGTTTGCGCAGCGAGTCCTCGCCGCTCAGCACACAGGTGATGGGCGACGTCTCGGTCTGCCCGAAGACCGCGAGGATCAGCGCGTCCGGGAAGGCGGCGGCCATCGCCCGCAGGGTGGCGTCGGTGGCCGGAGCCGCGCCCCAGCTGATCACCCGCAGCTTGAGGTCGCGCTGCTGGATGTCGGGCTGGGCGCAGATCAGGTCCCACTGCAGCGGCACGTTGAAGACCACCGTGGCGCCCTCGGCCTCGTACGCGTCGAGCACGGCCGCGGGATCGAAGGCACCCAGCGGATGGATCACCACGGTGCCGCCCACGACGATGTTGGCCACGATCGAGCCGAGCCCGGCGATGTGGAAGAAGGGAGCCGTCAGGAAGCCGATGTCGGAGTCGTCGAACATCTCCATCGCCCGGATGCAGGTCAGCGCCTGCACCTGCATGTTGCGGTGCGACAGCATGGCGCCCTTGGGGTAGCCGGTGGTTCCCGAGGTGTACATGACCAGCGCGGTGCTCTCCTCGCTGACGTCGGGCAGCTCGAGGGGATCGTGGGCGGCCAGGAAGTCCTCGTAGCCGACCACGTTGTCCGCCTCGGCACCGAGGTCCGCCTCCCCGATCACCACGACGGTGCCGATCGACGCCGAGGCCGGCGCCGCCTTGAGCAGCGGAAGCAGCACGGCGTCCACGAGGATCGCCGTCGGCGCGCTGTCGACCAGGATGTAGTCGAGCTCCGGCGGGGCGAGGCGGAAGTTCAGCGGGACCGCCATCGCGCCGAGGCTGTTGGCGGCCAGCACCCCCTCGACGAACCACGGGTGGTTCAGGGTGAGCAGCGCGACCCGGTCGCCGTCCGTGACACCGCGCGCGTCCAGCGCCGCGGCCCCACGCAACGAGCGCGCCGAGAGCTGGGACCAGGTCGTGGTCTCGCCGCGGTACCTCAGGGCGGGCTTCTCGGGCCGCATCGCAGCGTGGGTGGCGGTGTGCGCCATCCAGTGGTTCCGGAACGTCCAGGCGGGTGGGAAGGCGACGGTCGACATGATCCGATGTTAATGGTGAATCACATTGTTGTTAACCATGGATCGCATCCGGGTTCGCCGATTCGGGCCGGCCGGCCGCGTGATTGACTGAGCCGGACCGACTGGGACGGACGGAGGTGGTGGGGATGACGGTCGACGAGGCAGTCGTACGCCGCCGCCCGCGCAACCGCCGCCAGCTGGTCGTCGCCGCCGCCGGGCCGGTGTTCAGCGAGCGCGGCTACCACGGCGCCTCCATGGAGGAGGTCGCGGCGAAGGTCGGCATCTCGGCCACCGCGCTCTACCGCCACTTCCCGAACAAGTACGCGCTGTTCGTCGAGTGCGCCAACCTGATGGTCGACCGGCTCCTGGGCGTCCTGGCCGAGCTGCGCGATGATGCCGCGCTGACCGAGATCTTCCCGGCCTTGGCGCAGGTGACGCTCGAGCACCGCTCCTCGGGCGGCGTCTACCGGTGGGAGGCCCGCTACCTCGACGTGGACGAACGCCGCGAGTTGCGCGCCAAGTTCGCCTCCGTGGTCGACTCGACGACCCAGGCGCTCGAGCGCGACCTCGGTGGCGCCCACGCCCGGCTGCGCGCCTCGGCCGCCCTCGGGGCGATCGGCTCGATCACCCTCCACCACACGCCGATCGCCCGTCAGCGAGCGGTGGAGCTGCTCGTCGAGGCCGCCGTGGGGGCGAGTGCCGTCGACCCGTCGGGGGCGCCCCGGACCGCGTCGTTGGTGCACCTGCCGAGCCTCCCCGACCCGGTCAGCCGTCGCGCCGAGATCCTCCAGGCAGCGATCCCGCTCTTCGCCGAGCACGGCTTCCGCAACGTGAGCACGGGGCAGATCGCCGGGGCCGTGGGGCTCAGCCCGTCGGCGATCTACCGCCACTACCCGACCAAGGCCGACATCCTCGCCGCCGCCTGCCTGCAGACGGCGACGCTGCTGGAGCAGGCCGTCGGACGGGCGCTGCACGGAGTGCGCGACCCGCAGGAGTGCCTGGAGGCGCTCGCCGCCGCCTACGTGGCCTACAGCTTCGAGAACACCGCACTGATCAGCGTTGCCGAGGCCGAGATCGTGGGCCTGCCGCCCGACCTGCGCGGACCGGTGCTGCTCGCGCAGCGCGAGCACGTCGCGCTCTGGGAGCGACACCTGGCCCGGACGCACCCCGGCCTGGACACCCGCCAGGTGCGCACCCTGGCCCACGCCGGCCTCGGCGCCGTGGTCGAGGCCGGACGGCACCTGCACTGGCAGGACGCCGCCGAGCACAGGGACGCGGTCACGGCGCTGATGCTGGGCGCCCTCGGCGTACGTCCCTGAGCCCGGGCCGCCTCAGCTGGTCCGGTTGCCGTCCGGGACGGTGATCGGGGTGGTCTGGCCGTCCGCTCCCCGGTTGAGGAACGCCATGGCCAGCGCCCGGATGAACTGGTCGAAGAGGTAGTACGTCGCCGGCATGATCCGGATCGTCCCTTCGCGGAACGCGACGTACGCCGGCCAGCCCGTGGCGATGACGGCCTTCGAGGCGTAGTCGCGCTTGAGGTCGAGCCAGTCGCCGATCCGGTCACCCAGCTGGTAGCGCACGAACTCGTTGAGGAAGCCGCGGGTGACCCCCAGGTCCACCTGCGCCGTGAGACCCAGCAGCACCTCGGCGAGCTCGCGCCCCTCGAAGGTCGGGTTGAGGATCGGCGTCAGGATCTGGGCGGACTGGGCGTGCGCGTCGGCCCACGTCGCCGGGATGTACTCGTCGCGCACGCCCAGCAGGTGGAGCGCCACCTGCCACGAGTGCAGGAAGGCCTCCTGGTCGGCGGCCGACCCGGCGGCTCCCCACTCCTTGAGCTTCTTGTGGGCGAAGGTCCCGGTGGAGTGGAAGGTCACCAGGATGTCGTGGTTGCTGATCGGGATCCGCTCGTCGGCCACCGCGCGCCAGTGGGGCAGCTGCGGGAGCAGGTGGCGCACGGCGGCGTGCACGGTCCGGGTCTTGTTGGCCGTGACGATGAACTGCCCGTGGGGCTCGAACCCGCCGAGCTGGGCCAGGTCGTAGCCGAAGGTGAAGGTCTTCGCGGCCCGGTCCTGCATGTCGGCGCCGCCCTGGGACCAGTAGACGGACTTCGCCTCGCGCGGGATGACGGTGCTCATGATCCCGCCCCCGATGCCGTAGATCATCAGGAAGTAGGTGTCCTTGCGCCGGTTGTAGTCCGCCGCCCGCCGCAGCTTGGCCGGGTCCGCCCAGTCCGGCAGCCGGGTGGACTGCTGCAGGAAGGCGCGCAGCTCGGGTGGCAGACCGGCCGGGACGGTGTCGCTGTTGTCGACCCAGCCGCTGTAGGCCTCGTTGACGGCCGGCACCTGCCCGGCGTCGAGGACGCCCGCCATGATCCGGTCGATCTCGTCGTCCCAGACCCACTGCGGGTCGACCGCCGTACCGCTGCCGGCGATCGATCCCGACGGCGCCCAGGACCACGCGGCCTCGGCAGGAACGAGGGCGCTGGTGAGGCCGAGAGCGGCTCCGAGGGACAACACGTTCCGTCTGCTGACTGTGGTCATGTGCGGGCCTGCCTTCCGAGAGTGATGTGAATCACCGTTAACATAGTGAGCGTGGCCCACGCTGGCAAGAGATGCTGCAGGTCATTGACTTCTGCCCGACAGACATCCGCAGCGAGAGGACCGAGACAGACATGAGCAACGGTGTGGTGGCCCAGCGGTCGCTCTACGACGAGGACCACGAGTTCCTGCGCGAGACGGTGCGCGCCTTCGTGCGCAAGCACGCGGAGCCGAACGCCGACCGCTGGCGCGCGGAGGGCAAGGTCGACCGGTGGCTCTTCACCGAGGCCGCCGAGGCCGGTCTGCTCGGCTTCAACATCCCCGAGGAGTACGGCGGCGGCGGGATCACCGACTTCCGCTTCAACGCGGTCATCGGCGAGGAGCTCTCGCGCCATCCGGTCTCCGACGGGCTGGCCTGCGTGGGCCTGTCCAGCGACATCGTCATCCCGTACTTCACCGACCTCACCGACGACGAGCAGAAGGCTCGCTGGCTGCCCGGCATCGCGGCGGGCGAGCTGGTCGTCGCCGTGGCCATGACCGAGCCCGGCACCGGCAGCGACCTCTCCGGCATCAGCACGTCGGCGACGCGCGACGGCGACGACTACGTGGTCAACGGCAGCAAGGTCTTCATCTCCAACGGGCAGAACGCCGACCTCGTGGTCACCGCGGTCCGGACCGGGCCGGACCCGCACCAGGGGCTCAGCCTGATCGTGATCGAGGCCGACCGACCCGGCTTCTCACGCGGCCGCAACCTGGAGAAGGTCGGCCTGCACGCGCAGGACACCAGCGAGCTGTTCTTCAGCGACGTACGCGTGCCGGCCGCGAACCTGCTCGGCCAGGAGGGCACGGGCTTCGCGGGGCTGATGCGCAACCTGCCCCAGGAGCGCATCTCGATCGCCGCCAACGCGGTCGCCTCCTCCGAGGGCGTGCTCGAGCGGACGCTGGAGTACGTCAAGGAGCGCACGGCCTTCGGCAAGCCGATCGGCTCGTTCCAGAACACGCGCTTCGAGCTCGCCGACATGGTCACCGGCGTCCGGGTCTCGCGGGCGTACGTCGACGACCTGCTGGCGCGCCACACCCGCGGTGAGCTCAGCGCCGCCGACGCCGCGGCCGGGAAGTTCTGGTGCACCGAGCAGTACGTCGACGTGGTCAACCGCTGCGTGCAGCTGCACGGCGGCTACGGCTACATGCTGGAGTACCGGATCGCCCACGACTACCTGGACTCGCGCATCTCGACGATCTACGGCGGCACCACGGAGATCATGAAGGAGATCGTCGGACGCGACCTGGGGCTGTAGCCGGTCGGGTCAGCGGGCGAGGCGGGCCACGCGACCTCCGCCACCCGCGGCCCAGCAGGACCCGTCGCGGGTGCAGTCGAGGGCGTGGAAGCCGTTGGTGCTGACCTGGGTCCAGCTGCGGCCGCCGTCCTTGCTCACGCTGGTCCCCTTCACGTCGCCGGACTCACCGGTGACGACCAGGCCCTTGCCCCGGCCCGGCAGGTAGGCGACGTCCTCGCCCAGGTGCGTCAGGTCGCCGGCGCTGCGCCAGGTGCCGTCGCGGCGGGACACCGCGACCGCGTCGACCCCGTCGGCCGGGGCGGAGAAGTCGCCGCCGACGGCGATGCCGTCCTTCGGCGCACGGAAGGCCAGGCCGAAGACGCCCGCGGCCTCGCCGGGCGGGATCGTGGAGTCGGTGGCGGTCCAGGTCAGGCCGTAGTCGTCGGAGCGGAAGATGCGCGAGGCGCCGCCGCCGGAGCCGAAGTACGCCGTCCGCCCGGTCGTCACGAGGCAGTCGCCGCTGGCGGCGAAGCCGAACTC
>JBEVDF010000041.1:0-3618 GCA_040514145.1 Aeromicrobium sp. | reverse complement strand
CGAGCGGATCGTGGAGTCGGCGACCCGGGCCGAACCAGTCTCAGCTCACGGTGCCCGCGTAGTACCGCTGAGCGAGCGCCCAGGCGTCCTTGCCGCAGATCGATCCCATCTTGCGCCCTTCGAAGTCGTCGGGGCTGATGTGGATCCCGCCGAACAGTCGTGAAAGCCCCGCCTGGTCGGCCGCATCGTAGTAGCTCGCCCACTGCAGCGTCACGTCCTCGGTAGGGCCGAGCTCGACCTGGAGTTCGCCGCCGTGGATGGTCCACTCGGCGAGCCCGCCGGGGAAGTAGGGACTGCCCGTGAACCCGGTCATCACCTCGGCAGCTGCGCGGCTGAACGTGCTGTGACCCGAGACGTAGCCCGCGAAGGCCGGTGTCACGAACGTCGCGAGCTGATACGGCACCCAGTCGACCGCGAGGATCCAGCCCACGCCGGCGTGCTGCGTGGCCGGATCCTCGGGGTTCCCCTGCCAGGCGCGGATCGCGACCTCGCCGACGTGATCGGCGAGCGCATGGTGCCGCTCGCCCGGGGCGCTCGATGCAGCCGTGACGACCTCGACCAGTCCGGGGAGCAGCGGGAGCCCATCCGGATCGTACGCGGGAAGGTCGGGGTCGCTGGACTGGCCCAGGCCGCCCATGTACCGAATCATCGAGATCGGACGGGTCGAGTCGTAGAAGCCCTTCACACCCCACGCCGCCACGGCCGCATCGTGGACTGCGCCGTTGATTGCGAAGTAGAGCTTCACGTCCCACTCGAGCCGGTCCAGGACCGGTCCCTGCCCGCCCATCCGGTGCTCGAAGCCCGGCGTGTCGGAGACCTCGTTCGCGATCGTGTTCCAGTGCCCCGGCGGGGTCTCCGAAGCTGGCCCGTCGGCCCAGAACTGGGCCAGGACACGGTCGAAGTCACCGCGGAGCACGACATTCGGCTCGTAGGCCTCGCCGGTTACCGGGTTCTCGGGATGCCCGTTGCCGTCGTTCGTTCCGAGCGTGTTGTCGCCGAAGGCGCCTGGACCGATGTCGATCGTCACGCCGTCGTTCGGATCGAGCTGACTGCTGTATCCGATGATCTCGAGGGCGGTCTGCTTGAACTCATCGTCTGTCTCGAGCTGCGGCGGTGGACCCGGGTCGACCGGCGTGCCCTGTGCGGAGGGCGGGAGCGCGAACGTGCGGACCTGGCCCCAGTGGGGCCCGACGAAACGCTGCACGTTACCGGGGATCGGGAGGCCGTTCTGCGCCACGAACTGCGCGAGCGCGAGCGGCTGCCAAAGGTTCGGATCGGTCATCGTGGCGCCTGACTCACTGACAACGAGCGGCGGGTTGGAGGGCTTGTAGTCGGTATCGATGTAGCGCTGCTGCTCGAGCGAGCCGTCGGACTTCCCGTACTCGATCACGGCGGCGGCGATCCGGTTGCCGAGTGCGGCCGGCGAGTCACCTTCGGTTTCGAGGTAGTCGTTCCGGTAGCAGAGCGACTCCATCGTTCTCGTGAGCTCGTCGAACGTCTCCTGCAGACCCGCTGCCTTCGAGTACCGCCACAACAGCACCCGGTACGCGGCGAAGCTGATCGCCGCCTCGCGCGCTGCCTGAACGTCGTCCGCCTGCTGCTTCTCGGTCACGAAGTAGCCCAGCGCGGTGGGGTCGTACGCAGCCCAGGCATCCCACATCGCGGCCGACGTGTGGAAGAGGTTACGAGCATGGACTGTCGGCGCCGGCACGTCACGGCGGATCGCGTCGAGGAGCGCGTCGTCCCACACCCGCGCGACCGAGTGGCCATCCGCGTTCGCCGGCTCGCAACCATCGATGCGGTAAGGCTCGGCAGAGCTCTGGTTCGCGATCACGACCGTGGCCGTGGCCACTAGTGCGCCGACCGCCACGATCGCTACCACCAGCCGGGCTCGCATCACGGCGCCTCTACCGTGATCGCCTGGCCGGCGGCAACGTCGCTCACGCTGGTCTCCTGACCGTCGGGCCACCGGACCACCACGCGATCGACCACCGTGGCGTCTCCCAGACCGAAGTGGGTCCGCGGGTCCGCGGAGGACAGGTAACTGCTCCCCGCCTGGATCTCGCGGGTCAACTCCGTTCCGCCCGGCAACCGCACCGACACCAGGGCTCCCGGTGCGAAGCTCCCGAGCGCCACCTCGAGCCAGGTCCCTTCGGTGCCGGTGTTCTCCAGCAGCACCAGTGGTGCGCCGATCGAGTTGACCGCGACGTCCAGGTCACCATCGTTGTCGAAATCGGCCGCTGCGCTGCCGCGAGCGTTCAGCAGACCAACCTCGGCGAGGCCGGCGGTGGTGAGGTCGCCGTAGAGACCGGGCTCGCCCTGCGCCGTGAGGTTCTCGAAGGCGCGGATCTGCTGTGCATCCGCGTGGAGATCCGTGATGGGGATTCCGCCATTGACCAGGACGAGGTCGAGGTCCGTGTCGAGGTCGAGGTCTGCCCATGACACCCCCCAACCAGTGGACCCGCTCAGGTCGACCCCGATGTCGGTGCGCACGTCCAGGAAGGACGGATCGACCACGTCCGAGACCTGGCCGCGGAACATCCCGTGGATCTGCGACCGTGCGTTGGAGACGAACAGGTCCTGGAGGCCGTCGCCATCGTCGTCGCCGGCCGCGACACCCATCCCCGCTCCTGGATCGGCGACGCCGGCCTTGCCGGCCAGTTCTTCGAACCGGAATCCCAGGCCGGCCGGATCGGCGTCGATCCCACCCGGCCACGGCACGTTGTCGTAGAGGCGGTCAGGCTTGGTGTCGTTGGCGACGTACAGGTCGAGGTCGCCGTCGAGGTCGGCGTCCGTGAACACCGCGCCCAGTCCGTACTCGAATGAGACCACCTCGAGCCCCGCGTCGACGCCCACCTCCCGGAAGGTCACGCCGCCACCGTCTGCGGGGCCTTGGCTCAGGTAGAGCAGGTCGCGGACGCCGAGGTAGGTGTTCGGGAAGCCCAGGGTCGCCTGTGGGGCGGGATTCGCCAGATCCACGTACCCGGCCACGAACAGGTCGGGCCAACCGTCGCCATTCACGTCCCCGACAGCGGCGCCCGCCCGCCAGCCGAACGCCTCAACCCCGGCATCCGTCGTGCCATCGGAGAACCGGCCCTCCCCCTCGTTCCACAGCAGGACGCTCGCCTCCGACCCGGTGACGTAGAGGTCCGTGCGTCCATCCATGTCGAAGTCGGCGGCCACGCAGCCGTTGCCTCGGATCGCGACATCGGCTCCGGACCCGGCGCTGACATTCGTGAAGGTGCCTTCCTCGTTGTGGTAGAGCGCGCTCCGCGGCAGCCCTCCCTCGTCCTGCCAGCGGCTGGCCTCTGCCTGCGAGTAGGAGTTCACCGCAAACAGATCCATCCAGCCATCGCCGTCGTAGTCGAGCCAGCACACGCCACCTCCGAGCATCACGCCGACGTCGGGCGTGACGTCCCAGTGGAACGCCGAGTGCTGGAAATCCAAACCCACGTCGGCAGCGACGTCCGCGAAGCCGAGAGGTTGTCCCGGCTGGCGCGCGGGGCCGCTCGGACCACTGTCGGTGCCGTTGGTGGAACAGGCGGCCGCGAGGAGGCCCAGCACCACGATGGACGGCGCAAGACGCGTGGTCAGCCGGTTGCGCATCCTTCGACGTCA
>JBEVDF010000001.1:0-4670 GCA_040514145.1 Aeromicrobium sp. | reverse complement strand
TCCCCAGTAACAGGAAGTACGTGCCCATCGTCATCGGGAACGCGAACGAGTCGAACAGGGCCATGCCCGTGGTGCCGGCGGCGATGGCGGCCAGCAGGGACAGACCGAGATCGCGCGTGTCCTCGTCCTCGGCCAGCAGGCGCACCCGCAACGACACCCACAGCCCGGCCACGGCGAGCAGCAGGAAGGCCGCCGTGCCGATCAGCCCGATGCTGACCATGAGCAGCAGGTACTGGTTGTCGAAGATGCGGTACTTGGGCAGGAACGAGCCGAGGCCGCGGCCGAAGGCCGGCGACTGCGCGATGTACGCCCACGCGATCTCGTAGCTGTCGGTGCGCGACGTGATGCTCGGATCGGTGCCGACGTTGCGGAACAGCGACTGGATCGTGCCGAACAGTCGCGGCACGGCGGCGAACAGCACCACGGCCATCGCGAAGGCACCGGCGAGGAAGAGCCGGCGGCGCTCCTTGGGCCAGCCGATCACCAGCACCGCTGCCGCGACGGCGGCACTGACGTAGGCCGAGCGCGAGAAGGTCAGGGCGATCGTGACGCCCACCATGAGGGTGGGGATCCACTGCAGCAGCCGTCGGCCGTGCGTGGTGTGGAAGGCCGCGTGCAGCGTGAACGGCAGCATCATCGCCATGATCACGCCGAACTCGATCGGGTGGGTCGCGGTGGCCGACGGCCGGATCGTGGCGCCGCGCGTGAACACCTCGAACTGCGCGGCGGACAGGCCCGGGATCGAGATCCGGTTGATGATCGGGTCGCTCGTGACGACCTGCAGGATGCCCAGGAAGGCCATCAGGCCGCCGGCCCACGCCAGACCGGTGGCCAGCGCCCGGGCCCGCTCCATCGACGAGATGCCGTCGTGGGCGACCAGCAGGGTGCCCGACCACGAGAGCACGACCGCCATCGCGACGTTGACGGGGCTGATCTCGTCGAAGTCGATCGGCCGGGACATGGCCACGACGTAGGTGATCGCGACGCAGGCCACGAACCCGAAGAGGGCGCGGCGGACCGGCACGACCTCGCGGGCGTGGCTCTGGCTGGTGATGCGTCCCACCTGGTAGAGCGCCCAGCCGCCGAGGCTCACCAGGCCGAACAGCATCGAGGGAGACCCGGCGCTGCCGAGGGCGGGAACCACCAGCCGGGACGGGATCGCGTACAGGATGGCCAGGTACAGCAGGATCCAGGTGACCGAGTCCATCCGCGCGGGAGTCCGGACGGACGAGCTCATGGCGGGGTGAGGCTCCGCGTGCTCTCGGTGGTGCGCTCCTCCTCCGAGGGCTCCCACGTCTGCTCGTTGCCGGCCGCGTCGGTTCCCCCGTCGGTGTCGGACGTGGTGTCGCGCGCGGTCTGCTCGTGGGCGAGCTCGGTGTCGTCGGTGTCGTCGGTCCGGGCGTCGGTGGAGTCGGGGCTGTCCGTGCCGTCGGATGGGGCGGCGGGCGCGGCGGCCGCCTGGCGACGGCGCCGCGCACGGATGCGGCGCGCGATCGCATCGACGCCGGCGGTGGCGCCGGCGGTCAGGGCCAGACCCACGGCGACCGCCGCGACGACCGCTCGCGTGGTGGCGCGGGTGACCGCGGTGGCCTTCAGATCGGCCGCGAGCTGCATCGAGGTGATGGAGTCGCCCTTCGGCACGTCCTGCTGGCGCTGCAGGTCCGCCAGCGCCTTGGGCGCCGCGGCCAGGACCAGCTCGAGGGTCTCCACGGTGGCCTTCGCGCTCTGCGCCGACACCTGGGCCAGGACCACGGGACCGCGCATCGTCGGGTCGGTGGTGACCTCGTAGAGCGCGCCGGGCTGCTCCTCGAGGATCTGCGTGCGGACCTCGTCGCCGTTGAGGCGGGCGACCACGAGCGAGGTGGGCACGTCGAGGTTGGTCAACTGCAGGAACGGGTTCTTGATGCCCTCGCCGCTGACCTGGTCCTCAGGAGGCAGCAGCAGCACGGTGCCGCTGGCCTCGTAGACCGGGGGAGTGGACGAGTACGCCGCGAATCCCAGGATGGCCGTCAGCAGCAGGCCTGCCACGACGACGTACCAGCGCCGCAGCACCGTCTTGATGACTTCTACCAGCATCGATTCCCCAGTGGATCTCGTTTCCCGACTCCCGCGCGATGACCCTGTGCCGGCCGTCGTGGTCCCATCGTAACGACGGGAGCGCGATGCGGGGCGCTTTCCGTTCCGCGGTGGAACGTCGCGATCCGAACGGAACGACGGTTCCTCGTGACAGACTGGAAGCCGAACGCGGACGCTCGGGCCGCCGGACGAGGAGTGACGTGGTCTTCTGGGACGTGCTGGTGGCCGCCTTCCGGCGCTGGTACGTCGTCGTCCTCGGGCTCGCGGTCACCTACGTGGCGGTCGCGGCGATCGACGCCCGTCCCGAGGTGTACTACCTGCGGGGCCAGGCGGTCTTCGTCGCGCCGGCCAGCGAGGTCTACCCGAACAAGCTCCGCGTCAACGCCGCCGACCTGATCGCCGTGGCCGGGATCGTCGGCAAGCGGATCAACGGCATGGACGCGTTGCCCAAGACGTCGTCGTCGGCCGCGACGATGGTGGGCCGCGGGGTGCGCGACGGCGTGTTGATCACGCTGCCCGACAACGGGGTCCAGTGGGCGCCGTACTACGACACACGCGCGCTCTACATCGAGGTCGCCGCGTCCGACCCCGAGGTCGCGCGCGCCCGGCACCGTGAGGCGCTGCGGGAGATCTCGACCGAGCTCAAGACCCTGCAGGACGAGCAGGACGTCGACGCGGACGAGCGCGTGACGATCGCGCCCTCGCCGGAGTCCCCGGCCGTGGTCCGCTTCGGCGGTCAGCCGATGCTGGCCAAGCTCATGGTGCTGGCCCTCGGCGGGGGCATGACCATGGTGGGGGTGGCCGCCCTCGAGCGTCGCGCCCAGCGTCGCCGCGACCGCGAGCCCGCGGCTTCCGACGACGACCGCGAGCTCACTCCCGTCTGACGCTGACGCCAAAAGACCGATCCCCGCGCATCTGCTCGATGCGCGGGGACCGGTCGTCAGGGTGCGGTAGGGCCGAACGGCGTCAGCCGCGGAACCCCAGGCACGAGAGCGGGCGACTGGACGACCAGGACCCGGTGCTCTCGTTGTAGTTCACGTACTCGTTCCCGGCGCCCCAGGAGATTCCTGCGCTGCAGGCCTGGTTGTGGCTGGGCCCGTAGGTCCAGGAGTCCTCGGCCACCTTGAGGTTGGTGACCTGACCCGGGGTGTCGAGCCGGAAGACGAAGCCGCCTCCGGACACGAGCACGTCGTCGATCACGGCGCTGGTGTTGCCCTGAGTGGGGTAGAAGAACGCCGAGTTGCCGATGCAGTACGGCGTGGCGTTCAGCTTGAGCACCGAGTGACGCACGGTGACCTTCGGGCCGTTGTAGCCCTGGAGTGCATCGCCGTGCCAGTCGATGCCGTTGCCGGCCTTCTCACATCCGGCGTAGGCGTTCACGCTGACGAACGAGTCCTCGACGCGGACCTCGCCGCAGCCGTACTCCTTGCCGCCGATGCGCAGGCCCTCGGACGGACCGTCGACCTTGACCCGGCGCGCCGTGTAGCCACCGAACTGGATGGCGGGCTGGCCGATGTCGTTCGCACCGCGCAGGATCGTCGTGTCCTCGACCACCAGTCCGTTGGCGCACTGGCTGCTGAAGACGTTGTTGATCTGGCCGCTGCTGATCTCGACGCGCCGCACGGTGACGTTCGCCGCGCGGATGTTGAGGTTGCCGTTCACGATGCGCAGGTTCTCCACCACCGCGCCGGCCGTGGTGACGGTGTGGTCACCATTGATCGTCCGGGTCGGGGTCCAACCCGACGGGGTGCCGGTGTTGGCGCGGGTCGGGAAGCTCTTGCTCCCCGGTGCCGTCGGCGACCCGGTGGGTGCCGTGGTGGGCGTGCTCGTGGGTGCCGTCGTCGGAGCCGAGGTCGGCGCCGTGGTCGGGGCACTCGTGGGCGCGCTCGTCGGACTCGTGGTGGGAGCCGTCGTGGGGCCCGAGGTCGGCGCCGTGGTGGGCGTCGAGGTCGGCGATGGCGTCGTGGGCGCGTCGCTCGTGGAGACCACCACGTCAACGTGGTAGTTCGACGCCCGGTACGTGCGGGTCGGGAAGTTGCCCAGACGGCCGCTGTAGACGCCGGCCTCGGGGTCGGCTCGCAGCACACCGTTGCTCACGCCACGGGTGAACGCGCGCTCGTCCTGGGGCTGGCGGCCCTGGGGCGCCGAGTAGGAGACGACGTAGTCCTCGCCGGGCTTGAGCTGCACGGGGGTGTCGAGGTCCACGGTCTGCAGGCCGGTCTGTCCCGACGCGGGGAAGGTCACGGTCGACAGGGGCGTGCCGGCGGCCGACCAGAGAGTCGCGATCGTGCCGCGGCTCAGGGCCTGGCTCCGGTACACCTGGATCCCCTCAGCGTGCGCGGAGCGGGTGACCTGGAACTTCAGCCCGACCTCCCACGGACGGGTGTCGCCCAGCGCTCGGGGGCGCAGGTCGTCGGGGAGGAGGCTCTGCGTCTCCGGGGCGGCGGAGACGCTCTCCGTCGCGGCGAAGACAGCTGGGGTGGTGAGTGAGACGGCGAGCAGTGCCAGAACGACACTGCGTCGCGAGAGGGAGAGTTTCCGCTTGGCCGAGATCCTGCGGTTCTTTCGGGGGGGACGGGGGGTCAACGGCATGT
>JBEVDF010000280.1:0-7032 GCA_040514145.1 Aeromicrobium sp. | reverse complement strand
CTGCTCACGACGGAGGAGATCGCCGCGGCGATGTACATCTCGGTCAACACCGTGCGGACCCACGTGCGGAACATCCTGCGCAAGCTCGGGGTCTCGCGTCGCAACGCCGCGGTGCGCATCGCGCGCGAGTTCGAACTGCTGCCGTCCTGAACGCGTCCTAGAGTCTCATCGTGACCCTCGCACTCCCGCCGGTCGGTTTCGGCACCTACAAGCTCAATGGCCTCGGCGGCGTCGACGCGGTCATCTCCGCCCTCGACGTCGGATACCGCCTGCTCGACTCGGCGATGAACTACGAGAACGAGGGCGCCGTCGGCACCGCGGTCCGACGGTCCGGCGTACCCCGGGACGAGGTCGTCGTCACGTCGAAGCTGCCCGGACGTCACCACGCGTACGACCTCGCGGTCACGTCGATCGAGGAGAGCGTGCTGCGCACCGGCCTGGACCACCTCGACCTGCACCTGATCCACTGGCCGAACCCCGCGCGGGACCTCTACGTCGAGGCATGGCAGGCCCTCGTCGACGCACAGCGGCGTGGCCTCGTCACCCACATCGGCGTGTGCAACTTCCTGCCCGAGCACCTCGACCGGCTCGAGCGCGAGACCGGCGTCCTGCCGGCGGTGAACCAGATCGAGCTGCATCCGTACTTCCCCCAGGTCGAGGTGCTCGCGCTCCACCGCGACCGCGGCATCGTCACGCAGGCCTGGAGCCCGCTCGGCCGCAAGAGCGACCTGCTCGAGAACCCCGTCGTGCTCGACGTCGCACGGCAGCACGGGATCACCGCGGCGGAGGCCGTCCTCGCGTGGCACGCCGCGATCGGCACGGTGCCGTTGCCGAAGGCCTCCTCGCCCGAGCGCCAGCGGCAGAATCTGGCCGCGGTCTCGATCGAGCTGGAGCCGGCCGCGATCGAGCGGCTGACGGCGCTCGGTCGTCCCGACGGACGGCTGTTCGACGGCGACCCGGCCACCCACGAAGAGGACTGAGCAGGACCCACAGCGATGACGACGCCGCGCGCCGTGGCGCTGGTCGTGCTGGCCGCCGTCCTCGTGCGGATCCCGTTCCTGACCGTCCTGCCCAGCCCCGACGAGGCCGGCCTGCTCCTCGTCGGCCAGCAATGGGGCCCGGGGGACTCGCTGTACGGGGATCACTGGGTCGACCGGCCTCCGCTCCTGATCGGCGTGGCCGCCATGGCGGCGCACCTCGGGGGAGTGGTGGCGCTACGGGTGATCGGCCTCGTCGCCGTGGTGGTCACCGTGGTCGCGTGCGCCGCCTCGGCGGGTCGGCTCGCCGGCGACCGAGCGGCCCGGTGGGCCGCCGTGGCCGCGGCGATCCTCACCGTCAGCCCGTGGCTGGGCGCGGACCGCGTCAACGCCGAGCTGCTCGCCGCCCCGTGGACGGCCGTCGGTCTCCTCGCCATGATCAGCGCCGCGAAGGAGCCGGCCGGACGCTGGCCCGCCATCGCCGGCGCTGCCGCGGCTGCCGCGTTGATGACCAAGCAGAACCAGGCCGACGTCGCGGTGTTCGCGCTCGTCCTGCTCCTCGCGAGCGTCCTGGGCGGACGACTGCGCACCGGCGAGGCGTGGCGCGTGGCCGTCGGCGGCCTGCTCGGTGCCCTCACCCTCACCGCGCTGGTGGTCCTGGCGGCGTGGGCCCGCGGGACGGATCCGCTCGCCCTCGCCGACGCTCTCTACGCGTTCCGGCTCCGGGCCGATGAGGTGCTCGCCCTGGATCCCGGGTCGGGCGAGTCCGATCGGCGCAGCGAGCTGCTCGTCCGGTGCGCCGTCGCCGGCCAGCTCGTGCTGGCGGTCGCGGTCGTGGTCGCACCGCTGGTCCGACGGTTCCGATCGCCCGCGGCCTGGGCGCTGAGCGCCACCGTGCTGTTCGGCTGCGCTTCGATCGTCGCGGGCGGCAGCTGGTGGAACCACTACCTCGTCGAGCTGTCGGTGCCCGTGGCCGTGGGCACCGGACTCATCGCGGCGCGCACGAGGATCGCGGTGCCGGTCGTCCTGGCCTACGCGACCGCGGCCGCTCTCGTCGGCACCGTGATCCTGCGGCCGGTCGTCGACGCGGTCGACGGACCGGTCGCCGCGGGCCGCATGATCGGTGCCGCGGCGGCACCGGGGGACTCGGTCGTGAACGCGTGGGGTCGGCCCGATCTCGTCTTCGAGTCCGGGCTCGACTCGCCCTACGAGCACCTCTGGAGCCTGCCGGTCCGCACCGACGACGCTCACCTCGCGACGTTCGGTGCTCTGGTGGCCGGCGAGGAGGCTCCGACCTGGCTGGTCTTCGCGGGCAGATCCGTGGCCAGCTGGGGCCTGGAGGCCGGCGGCGCACGGCGCGTCGTGGACCGGCGCTATCGCAAGGCCGGCAGCGTGTGCGGCTACCAGATCTGGCTGCTCCGAGGCATCGAGCGCTCCGTGCCTGCTCCGCCCCGGGATGTGCAGTGCGACCCAGCGTTCCACCTGCGGTGAGGTGGACGCCGCAGCTGGGCCATGCGTCCATCGGCACGGCCGATCGGCTGACGATCCTCGCCCTGCCGTCCATGATGGTCACGTGACATCGACACCGGTGCTGCGCGCCGCAGGGCTCCGACGCGTCTTTGACGACCGGGTCGCCGTCGCGGGACTGGACCTGACCGTGCGCCGAGGGCGCGTCCTCGGCGTCCTCGGCCCCAACGGCTCGGGGAAGTCGACCACCGTGCGGATGCTGACCGGCCTGCTGCGACCGACATCGGGCACCGTCGACTTGTTCGGGGAGCGTGTGACCCCGGAGTCGGCGCCCCGCCTGCGCGCGCGAATCGGCGTCCAGACCGAGGCCAATCTCTACCATCGCCTCACCGTCGCGGAGAACCTGCGCACGTGGGGAGCACTGCACGGCCTGTCGCGGCCGGCCACCGAGCGCCGTGTGTCCGAGGTGCTCGAGATCGTCGGCCTGGCCGATCGCCGTGACAGCGCCGTGGGATCGCTGAGCAAGGGGCTGCGCCAGAAGGCCAAGATCGCCCGCGCCCTGCTGACCGAGCCGGAGCTGATCTTCCTCGACGAGCCCACCGCCGGCCTCGACCCGGAGGCGGCGCTCGACGTGCTCGGCCACCTCGCGAAGCTCCGCGCCGACGGGGAGACGACGATCGTGCTGTGCACCCACCAGCTGCACGGGCTCGAGGAGCTGTGCGACGACGTGGTCATGCTCGACCGCGGCCGGGTCGTCGCGGCGGGGCAGGTCACCGACCTCGTGGCGGAGCACTGGCCCGACCGCGAGTACGTCATTCGCGTCTCCGAGCGCGAGGTGGCCGAGCGGGTCGTCGCCGGGCTCCGGGCGGCGGGCATCGCCGTGCCCGACGCCGAGAGCGCCGAGCCCTCGCTGCACGACCTCTACTTCGCGCTGCTGTCGGGGGAGGAGTCGTGAACGCCGGGCGGATCCGCGCCCTCGTGGCCAAGGACTGGATCGAGCTGCGCCGCAACCGGCAGACCCTGCTGCCCATCGTGATGCTGCCGGTCGTGTTCGCCCTGGTGCTGCCCTCCACGCTGATCGCCGCCACCAGCCGCCCCGACGCCCTGGCCCGGCTCGACTTCCTCACGTCCTACCTCGACGAGCTGCCCCGCGACGTCGCCGCCGACCCGACCCGCGCGGTCGTCGAGTACTTCATGGCGCCGATCTTCCTGATGATCCCGGTGGTGATCGCCACGGTGCTGGCGACGGCGGCATTCGTGGGGGAGAAGGAGCGCGACACCCTCGAGGGCCTGCTGTTCACGCCGCTCACCGACCGCGAGCTGGTGATCGGCAAGATCCTCGTCTCGTGGGTGCCCGCCGTGCTGGTGACGTGGCTGTCGACGGCACTGTTCGCGCTGGTCGTCACCGCGCTGGCCCGCCCCTGGCAGGACGGATGGCTCTTCCCGAACGGCACATGGCTCGTGCTGACCGGCGTGATCGCCCCGTTGGTGTCGTTCTTCGCGATCGGCTGCATCGTCCTGATCTCGCACCGGGCCTCCACCCTGCAGGGCGCCCAAGCGGTCGCCGGGCTGCTCGTCCTGCCCGTGATCGTCCTGATCATGTCGCAGGCGGCGGGGACGCTGGCCTTCGACGGACGGGTCGTCGTGGTGGTCGGCTTGCTCTCCGTGGTGGGCGATCTGGTGGTCTTCCATCTGGCCGTCCGTCGCTTCGACCGGGACCGCGTCGTCACACGACTGTGACCTTTTCGTGATGTGGGATTCCCCACAGGGCCCGCCGGAAGATGGCACCGATGGCGCGGTAGGGTCGCGGTAATCTCCGGGATCGTGCCGTCGGAAATGTCCGTCGGCACGGGACGGAACATCGACGGGACCGGACCGGCCGGCGGGCTGGTCCAGGAGAGGAACAGGCAGACCGATGGTCGACGTGGACAAGGTCCTGGACGAGGCGGGGTTGAAGAACCCCCACGTCCATGAGTTCGTGAAGCACTGGGCGGGGGTCACCCAGCCCGATCGCATCGAGGTCGTCAGCGCCAGCGATGACGCGCGGCTCCTGCAGGAGGCACTCGAGGCTGGCGAGCTCGAACCGGCCGGTGAGGGTCTCTACTACTCGCAGAGCTACCACAAGGACACGGCCCGCTCGGAGGAGCGGACCATCGTCGCCACCAGCGACCCCGCCGACAAGGGCGTCTACAACAACTGGCTCCACGCCGACGAGATCAAGCCCGTCGTGATCGGCAACATGACCGGTGCGTCGCAGGGCAAGACGATGTACGTCATCCCCTACCTGATGGCCGCGCCCGGCTCGCCGCTGGAGGCGTACGCCGCCGGCATCGAGCTGACCGACAACCGTGGCGTCGTGCTGCAGATGATCCGCATGGCTCGCGTGGGTGTCGACCTGTTCGAGAACCTGCAGGACCCCGAGAGCTTCGTGCGCGCCGTGCACGTGACGGGCGACCTGGAGAACCTCGGCCAGGGCACCCCCGACGACAAGCGCTACTTCGTGACCGTCGCCGACGAGCGCACGATCCTGCACTTCGGCTCGTCCTACGGCGGCAACGCGCTGCTGGGCAAGATCGCCCACGGCCTGCGCCAGGCGAACTGGGACGGCTGGGCGTCGCGCAAGTTCCTCGCCGAGCAGTACATGCTCATCGCGATCCAGGACAAGGAGACCGGCCGGAAGTACCACATCGCCGGCGGCTTCCCGAGCGCCTCGGGCAAGACGAACCTCGCGATGATGGTGGCCCCGGGCGTGCTCGGCGACCGCTACTACGTCGAGTTCTTCGGCGACGACATCGCGTGGCTGTGGGTCGGCGACGACGGCAAGCTCTACGGCATGAACCCCGAGTTCGGTGTGTTCGGCGTGGCGATCGACACCAACGCGATCACCAACCCGAACGCGCTCGCCGCGGTCCGCGAGGGCACCGGCGCCATCTTCACGAACACGGCGTACAACGTGAACACGCACGAGACGTGGTGGGAGGGCAAGACGCCCGAGTACCCCACCGACGTCGAGGGCTGGCGCGACTGGAAGGGCCACCTGATCTCGGAGCGCCCGGTCGAGGAGCAGCGCTCGAAGGGCCACGTGTGGGCCCACCCGAACTGCCGCTTCACGTCGACGATGAAGAACGTCCCGAACGAGTCGCCCGACTACAACGACCCGGCGGGCGTGCCGATCGACGGCATCATCTACGGCGGCCGCACGCGCGACCGTGAGCCGCTGATCCGCGCGATCGACGATCCGGCCGAGGGCGTCTACGACGGCCTGACCCTGGGTGCCGAGGCCACGGCCGCGGCCGAGGGCGTGGCCGGCCAGCTGCGCTACGACCCGATGTCGATGCGTCCGTTCCTGGCGCTGCCCGAGGGCCGTTACGCCCAGCACTGGCTCGACATCCTCGACCAGGTCTCCGACAAGCCGCTCTTCGCCCACGTGAACTGGTTCCAGCGCGACGCCGACGGCGGCTACCTGTGGCCCGGCTACAGCGAGAACCTGCGCGCCCTGCTGTGGATGATGGACTACCGCGAGGGTCGTGTCACCGGCACGAAGACCCCCGTGGGCGTCGTCCCCACCAAGGAGGAGCTGAACCTCGAGGGCCTCGACATCGACGATGCCACCCTCGACCAGCTGCTGGCGATCGACGTCGACCGCTGGAAGCAGGAGATCGGCCTGCGCGAGGAGCACCTCAAGCAGTTCGGCGGACTGCCCGAGCGCATCTGGGAGGCGCACCGCCGCGTCGCCCAGGACCTCGACGAGGCCTGACGCACCGAACGAAGGGGCCCATCGCGCGAGCGGTGGGCCCCTTCGTCGTGTCCGGGGCGAGAGTGCGCCGCCTCATCGACGGGCGGGCGCCTCGGCTGGCTCGCGCACGGGGACCGGTGGTCGCGGCGGCCGCTCGGCCCGGACCACCAGGGCGACGCCCACGACGGCGATCGCTCCACCGGTGACGATGGCGGCCGTGATCGGCTCGGCGAGGATGACGGCGCCGAGGAGCACCGCGACCACGGGATTCACGTAGGCGTACGTCGACACGAGCGAGATCGGCGCGTTCTGCAGCAGCCACACGTACGCCGTGTAGGCCACGATCGACCCGAACACCACGAGGTACCCCAGCGCGATCCACGAGGACGTCGAGGCCTCGCCGAAGTCGCTCAGGCGCTCACCGTTCACCGTGCCGATGACCAGGAGCGCGATCGCAGCGGCCAGCATCTCCCAGACGGTGGCGACGAACGGGTTGGCCGGCATCGGCATCCGCTGGGACATGAACGAGCCGACCGCCCAGCTCAGCGTCGCGCCGACGATGAACAAGATGCCCGTGGTCGTACCGCCGGCGCCGCCACCGGGGAGCACGAGCACACCGAGTCCGACGAAGCCGACCAGGACTCCGGTCCACGTGAGCAGCCGCGGGCGGGCACCACTGGCGAAGCGGAACAGGATCAGCCAGAGCGGGGTCATCGCGACGAGCAGCGCCGCCAGTCCGGACGGCACCGTGCGTTCCCCGAGCACCACGCCGCCGTTGCCACCGGCGAGCAGGAGGATCCCCACGATCGCCGCTCCTCGCAGTTCGCGGGGCCGGACCCGCAGTTCCCGTGG
>JBEVDF010000279.1:0-2552 GCA_040514145.1 Aeromicrobium sp. | reverse complement strand
CCGAGGTTGATCTCCTTGCCGCCGATGGACTCGTACGCGGCGTCGGCCGCCTGCTGGGCGCGGGAGGCGAACTCGGACTCGAGCTCGAGCAGGGCGTCGTCGTCGACGGCGATGCCGGCCTGCTCCATCCGGGCGAGGGTGGACACGAGCGGCAGCTCGACCTCGGCCAGCAGCTTCGTGCCGCCGGCCTGCTCCACCTCGGCGGCCAGCGCCACGGAGAGGTCGAGCGCGGCGCGAGCGCGCAGCATCGCGATCTCGGCGTCGTCGTCGGTGTCCAGCGACAGCTGACCGCTGTCGGCGGAGTCGTCGCGCAGCTCGCGCTTGAGGTAGCGCACCGACAGGTCACCCAGGTCGTACGAGCGCTGGTCGGGTCGCACGAGGTAGGCCGACAGCGCCGTGTCGGCGCGCAGTCCACGCAGCCTCCAGCCGCGCTCGGCCAGGGCCAGCATGGGGCCCTTCGCGTCGTGCAGCACCTTGCCCCGCTCGGGGTCGGACAGCCAGGCACCCAGCGCGGCGTCGTCCTCGGGTGACAGCTGCTCGACGTCGATCCACGCGGCCTCGTCGGGCGAGGCGACGGCCAGCGCGACGACGTCGCCACCGCCGCGGCCCCACGAGCCCTGGACGTGCAGGCCGACGTCGACCGTGGCGTGCTGCTCGAGCCAATCGGCCACCTGACCGGGCGCCAGCGTGCGGCCCGAGATGGCGAAGCCGGCCTCGGGCTCGACCTCGTCGGTGGTGCCGGGGAACGTGGTGAAGAGTCGCTCGCGCAGGGCCGTGAACTCGAGGGAGTCGAAGACGGTGTGGACCTTCTCGCGGTCGAACGCCGTGTCCAGGTGCAGGTCGGCGGGGCCGAGCGGGAGGTCGAGGTCGCGCACGAGGGCGTTGAGGCGGCGGTTGCGCAGCACCGAGTCGAGGTGGTCGCGCAGCGACTGGCCGGCCTTGCCCGGCACCTCGTCGACGTGGCGGACCAGGGCCTCGAGCGTGCCGTAGGTGTTGATCCACTTCGCGGCGGTCTTGGGCCCCACCCCGGGCACGCCCGGCAGGTTGTCGCTGGTCTCTCCGACGAGCGCGGCGATGTCGGGATAGAACTCGGGCAGGACGCCGTACTTCTCCTGCACGGCGGTGGGGGTCATCCGCGCCAGGTCGGAGACGCCCTTGCGCGGGTACAGCAAAGTGACCTTCTCGGTGACGAGCTGCAGCGCATCGCGGTCGCCCGAGCAGACGAGCACCTCCATGCCGGCGGCCTCGGCGCGGGTGGCGAGGGTGGCGATGATGTCATCGGCCTCGTAGCCGGCCTTGTCGACGTGGCGGATGTCCATCGCGTCCAGGACCTCCTTGACCAGGGCGACCTGGCCGCTGAACTCCTCGGGCGACTTGGAGCGGTTGGCCTTGTACTCGGCGTACTCCTCAGTGCGGAACGAGTGCCGCGAGAGGTCGAATGCCACGCACACGTGCGTCGGCTGCTCGTCACGCAACACGTTGATCAGCATCGAGTTGAAGCCGAAGACCGCGTTGGTGCTCTGGCCCGTCGTCGTCGCGAAGTTCTCGACGGGCAGAGCGAAGAAGGCGCGGTACGCCACCGAATGTCCGTCGATCAGCAGGAGTCGGTCCACGCCACGACCCTAGTCGGCTCCTCCGACAGGTCAGCCGCGGACGGCTGCGCGACGCCGCAACGAGCGTCGGACGGCCAGCAGCCGGCCGGTCTCGCGACCGGACGCCTTGGCCGCGAGCCGGGCGTTGAGCTTGCCCACGGGGATCGCGCGCAGCACGGCGATCTGGTTGAAGCCCAGCTTCGTCAGGTAGCGGTTGGGCTCGCGCGCGTGCGCCGCGGAGGACGCCAGCACGAGCTCGCAGTTCTCCTCCTCGGCGTGCGCGGCGATGACCGCCAGCAGGCCCGAGGCGATCGACCGGCGGCGGTGGGTGGGCCTCACCTGCAGGTCGGACACGATCATCACGCGCGACATCGTGATGGGATTGAGGGTGGCGATGTCGGCGGCGGCGGCGGCCACGACCTCACCCCCGACCAACGCGACGAGGAAGCGGCGGCGGTGCTCGCGGGCGTTGAACTCGATCGCCTCGCGCGCCTCGGCCTCGGTGGGCCGACGCCACAGTCCCTGCTGCGTGTAGGCCTCGGAACCCTCGTCGCCCACGGCCTCGGCGCAGGCGGACCACAACTCGATGAGTGAGGCTGCGTCGTCGACCTCGACGTCACGGATCTCGACGGGCTGGCGCAAAGCCATCGACGTGGAACCTCCGGGCGGGGGCGGGCGGGACGGGCGACAGCCTACGCCTCAGGTCGCCGCCTGGGAATGGCTGGTGGCCGGTCGTCCATTGAAACCGAACTGTTACCTAAGGGAGCCCCGAGAGCAGAGCGCGGAGGCCTCCTGATGGCTATGCTCTTCAGGATCGACTCTGGCGCGCCTGACCCCGGCGCGCAGCCATCGACAGGAGAATGTGTGCGACTGCGAACAGCGGCGCTGCTCTCGGTGATCTTCGCCGGGCTCGTGTTTCTCGCGAACCCGGCGATGGCTGAGACCACGTCCCCCACTCCC
>JBEVDF010000277.1:0-12675 GCA_040514145.1 Aeromicrobium sp. | reverse complement strand
CGGCTCAGCGCGGGCTCGGGGGTCACCCACGCCGAGCGCAACGCCAGCGACACCGAGCCCCTGCGCTTCGTCCAGATGATGCTGCGCAGCCGCAACTGGGACGCCCCCGAGTACGCGCAGGTGCAGGTTCCCGAGGGCCCGGGGCTGCACGAGACGGTGCCCGTCCACGCCGACGCCCGGCTGCAGGTCGCGCGTCCCGCGGGCGGCTCGATCGAGGTCGTCGCGGACCACGGCGCGCTGCTGCACGTCACCCGCGGGCCGGCTGTCATCGACGGCACGAGCCTCGAGTCGGGCGACGAACTGCGCGTCGACGGCGCGGCCACGCTGCACGTGACGGGCGAGACAGCCGAGATCATGGTCTGGCGGCTCGTCGGTCCGCGGGGATAGCCTGCTTGCATGCAGGGGTGGACGAAGCACGAGACCGCCGTGGCCGCCCTCCGCGCCTCCTGGGACGCGATCCCCGCCGCCCGTCCCGTCCGCCTCGCGAAGCGCACCTCCAACCTCTTCCGGCCTCGCTCGCTCCCTGACGGTCCCGGCCTCGACGTCTCCGGGCTCGACGGCGTCATCGAGATCGACCCCGTGGCGCACACCGCCGACGTGCAGGGCATGTGCACCTATGAGCGCCTCGTCGACGAGACCCTCGCGCACGGCCTGATCCCCACCGTGGTGCCGCAGCTGCGCACGATCACCCTCGGTGGCGCGGTCACCGGCCTGGGCATCGAGTCCACGTCGCTGCGGCTGGGCCTGCCGCACGAGGCGGTGCTCGAGATGGACGTCCTCACGGGCTCGGGCGAGATCGTCACCGCCACCGCCGACAACGAGCACGCCGACCTGTTCGCCGCGTTCCCCAACTCCTACGGCAGCCTCGGCTACGCGGTGCGCCTGCGGATCGCTCTCGAGCCCGCCCCGGCACAGGTGCGGCTGCGGCACGTCCGCTTCGCCTCCGTGGTCGACGCGGCCAAGGCCATCGCCGAGATCGCCGACTCCGGCGCGTGGGACGGGATCGGGGTCGACGCCGTCGACGGCACCGCCTTCACGCCCGACGAGGTCTACCTGACCCTGGCGCAGTTCGCCGACGGCGTCGGGCCCACCAGCGACTACACCGGCCAGGACGTCTTCTACCGCTCGATCCGTGAGCGGGACGAGGACGTGCTGACCATCTACGACTACCTGTGGCGCTGGGACACCGACTGGTTCTGGTGCTCGGCCGCGTTCGGAGCCCAGCACCCGCTCGTCCGGCGGGTCTGGCCGCGCCGCTATCGCCGCAGCGACGTCTACCACCGCATCGTCGCGCTCGACACGAAGGTGGGGGTCAGCCGCCTGCTCGACCGGATCAAGGCCGTCCCCGGCCGCGAGCGTGTCATCCAGGACATCGAGGTCCCGCTGGAGCGCCTCGACGACTTCCTGGCCTGGTTCGACCGTGAGGTCGGGATGCGCCCCGTCTGGCTGTGCCCGCTGCGCACCCGCCGCGCCTGGCCCACCTACCCGCTGGCGCCCGGCGAGGTCTACGTGAACGTGGGCTTCTGGGGCACGGTCGTCGTCCCGGCGGGCACCGAGCCCGGCACCGTCAACCGCCGTGTCGAGGCCGAGGTGCACCGGCTCGGTGGCCACAAGTCGCTGTACTCCGAGGCGTTCTACGACCGCGAGACCTTCGACTCCCTCTACGGCACCGCGGGACTCGACCGGTTGCGCGACCGGTACGACCCACGGGACCGACTCAACACCCTGTACGACAAGGCGGTGAGGAACTCATGAGCATCGCATCCGAGACGCGACTCACGATCGCTGAGGCTTTCGACCGGTTGCTGCGCGACGGCATGCCCATCCGGTTCGAGGCGTTCGACGGCAGCTCGCTGGGGCCCGAGGACTCCCTGCTGCGATTGCGCCTGCTGAACGAGCGCGGGCTGTCCTACCTCATGACCGCCCCGGGGGATCTGGGGTTCGCCCGCGCCTACGTGTCGGGCGACCTCGAGGTCGAGGGCGTCCACCCGGGCGACCCCTACGAGATCATGGTGGCGCTGATGAGCCGCCTGCGCTTCCGCGTGCCGAGCGCCCCCGAGATGGTGCAGATCGTCCGCAGCCTGGGCTTCGGGAACCTCAAGCCGCCCACCCCGCCGATGGAGGAGCACCTGCCCAAGTGGCGCCGGGCCCTCGAGGGCCTGCGGCACAGCAAGGCGCGCGACGCCGAGGCCATCGGGCACCACTACGACGTCTCGAACCGCTTCTACGAGCTCGTGCTCGGTTCGTCGATGACCTACACGTGCGCCGTGTTCCCCAAGGCCGACGCCAGCCTGGAGGAGGCGCAGAGCGAGAAGTACGACCTGATCTGCCGCAAGCTCGACCTCAAGGCCGGCGATCGCCTGCTCGATCTGGGCTGCGGCTGGGGCGGGATGGTCCGCCACGCGGCGCGGCACTACGGCGTACGCGCGCTCGGCGTCACCCTGTCGCGCGAGCAGGCCGCCTGGTCCGCTGCCGCGATCGAGCGCGAGGGCCTGTCCGACCTGGCCGAGGTGCGCCACAGCGACTACCGCGACGTCACCGAGACCGGGTTCGATGCGATCAGCTCGATCGGCCTGACCGAGCACATCGGCGTGAAGAACTACGGCGACTACTTCGACTTCGCCCGCAGCCGGGTCAAGGTCGACGGCCGCATGCTCAACCACTGCATCACGCGCCGCGACAACACCGGACCGGCCACCGCCGGCCAGTTCATCGACCGGTACGTGTTCCCCGACGGCGAGCTCGCCGGCGCGGGCACCATCGTCACGGCGATGCAGGACGCCGGATTCGAGGTGCGCCACGTCGAGGACCTGCGCGACCACTACGCGCTGACCCTCAAGGCGTGGTGCCAGAACCTGGTCGACCACTGGGACGAGGCGCTCGACGAGGTGACCCCGGGGCGGGCCAAGGTGTGGGGCCTCTACATGGCAGGATCGCGGTTGGCCTTCGAGAGGAACGAGATCCAGTTGACCCACGTCTTGGGCGTGAACACCCCCGCCGACGGAAAGTCCTCCTACCCCCTGCGAGTCGACTTCTGATGCGGATCGCGACGTGGAACGTCAACTCCATCCGCAGCCGCATCGACCGCGTCGTCAGCTGGATCGACCGGCACGACGTCGACGTCCTGGCCATCCAGGAGACGAAGTGCCGTGAGGACCAGTTCCCCGCTCTCGAGCTGAGTGCGCTGGGCTACGAGTACGCCCATGTCGGCGTCAACCAGTGGAACGGCGTCGCGATCATCTCGCGCGTCGGTCTGGAGGACGTCGAGCGCTCGTTCGGCGTCGACCAGCCGATGTTCGACGACCTGCTCGAGCCGCGCGCGATCGGCGCCACCTGCGGCGGGGTGCGGATGTGGAGCCTCTACGTGCCCAACGGCCGCGACCTCGACCACGCCCACTACGCGTACAAGCTGGACTGGCTGGCCAAGCTGCGCGCCTCCGGCGAGGCCTGGCTGGCGAAGGACCCCGACGCGCAGATCGCCCTGACGGGCGACTGGAACATCGCGCCGCAGGACGACGACGTGTGGGACATGGCCGTCTTCGAGGGCCGCACGCACGTGTCGCCCGCCGAGCGCGCCGCGTTCTCCGCGATCGTCGACAGCGGCTACACCGACGTGGTCCGCCCGCACACGCCCGGCCCCGGCGTCTACACGTACTGGGACTACACGCAGCTGAGCTTCCCGAAGAAGAAGGGCATGCGGATCGACTTCGTGCTGGGCTCCCCGGCCCTCGCGGCGCGCGTCGAGGGCGCGTTCATCGACCGCGAGGAGCGCAAGGGCAAGGGCGCCAGCGACCACGCGCCCGTCGTGGTCGACCTGGCCGACTGAGTCAGTCCCGGCGCTCGCGCGCCTGCTCGACACCGGCCTTCACCAGCAGGAACGGCAGCAGGAACGACGCCAGCGCGGACACCAGCCACACGATCACCGCGGCCAGGAACCACGTGCCCAGGCCGTCGATCGTCAGGGCGTCGCCGAACAGGCTCGCGACGAACAGCGCCACCAGGGTGGACACGATGCCCACGCCACCGAGGAAGGCCTCGGCGTTCCGGCGGATCACGTTGAAGATGAACGGTGCCAGGATCGCCTGGGCGAGCGCGAAGATCACGACCGTGAGCAGGAAGCCCGAGGCCGTGACCTCGAGGTCGTCCAGTACCGCTTGGGCGATGAGCAGGCCGATCGCGGCCGAGACCAGGTTGAGGACCGTGCGGATCAACAGTCGGATCATGAGCCGACTCTAGACCCGACAGGCGGTCAGTCGCCCTCGTCGACGACCAACGCGTCGCGGTCGACCTGGTCGGCGCGGAACGCGGCGCGGCCCACCATGTGCGCCGAGACCGGAGCCGTCAGCAGCTGGAAGAGCGCGACGACGGCCACGAGCGTGAGGTCGCCGAGGCTCTCGATCCGCAGGGCGAGCCCGGCCAGGATGAGCAGCAGTCCGAAGGTCTGGGGCTTCGTCGCGGCGTGCATCCGGGTGAGCACGTCGGGGAAGCGCACCACGCCGACGGCGGCGACGAACGCGAACGACGCGCCCAGGATCAGCAAGGTGCCGGAGGTGATGTCGGCGATGAGGCTCCAGTCCATCACTGGCCACCGCTCGACGCCTGCGCGGCGTAGCGCGCGATGCTGACCGAGCCGAGGAAGGCCACGAGCGCCAGTGCCACGAGGATCGGCAGGGTGGAGTTGTGGCGACCGATCGCCGCCTCGACGCCGATCGCACCGACGCAGGCCGCCACGAACACGTCGGACGCGACGGTGCGGTCGAGCATGGTCGGGCCGCGGACGATGCGGACCAGGCACAGCAGGCCGGTGAGGCCCAGCAGGACGGCGCAGACGATTCCGACGACGGTCATACGTGCTCCTCGAGGAGTCGGCGTTCGCTCTCGTTGATCTCCGCCTGCGTGCCCATGGCCTTGAGCAGGCGGTGCTCCTGCAGGCGGGCCTTGCGGCGGGCTTCGGCGATGCGCTGAGGGGACCCGGCGTCCAGCACGTGCAGCCACATCCGCCGGCCCTCGGAATCGAGCTCGATGAGCAGCGATCCGGGCACGAGGGAGATGAGCTCGCCCGTCAGGGTCTGGCGCAGCTCGGACCGGCTGACCAGGTCGATCATCAGCACGGCGCTGGGCGGGAGCGCTTGGGGCCGGATCGCGAGCCACGCCACGCTGAAGCTGGCGACGCTGAGGTCGGCGAGGAACCGTGCCACCAGCACGATGGCCGCCCACGGCCGGACCGTGCCGTCCACCGACACGCGGGGGAACGGGAAGACCATGACGATGATGGCGCTGATCATCAGTCCGCCGACCAGGTTGATGGGGGTCAGCTCGCCCCACAGCAGCAGCCACACGACCGTCAGCCACAAGATCACCGGGACGTGCCAGGGTCGCAGGCCCCGCGTACGGTCAGCCATCGCCCAGCACCGCCTCGATGTAGGGGGTGCGCTCGTGCAGCTCCTCGGCGGCGCGCTCGGTCATCGCGAACAGCGGGCCGGCGAACACGGTGAGGGCGACGGTGACCAGCCCGAGCGCGATCGTCGGCAGCGCCATCCGGACCGGCAGGCGCTCACCCTCGGTGTCGGTCTTCCAGGTGGTCTCGCGCTGGGTGGCGGTCGAGACGCCGCTGCGACCGTGCAGTGAGCCACCGAGGACGGCGGGGTCGAACGGCACCGGGGTGTCGTCCTCGGGGTCGGCGAGGGGCTGCCAGAACGCGCGGTTCCAGATCTTCGCGACGGCGTACAGCGTCAGCAGGCTGGTGGCGACCGCGGCGGCGACACCGAGGAGCGCGAGCCAGCCGCCGGCGTCGACGCCGGCCTCGAGCAGTGCCAGCTTGCCCAGGAAGCCGGAGAACGGCGGGATGCCGGCCAGATTCATCGCCGGGACGAAGAACATCACCGACAGCACCGGGGCATGGCGGGCCAGGCCGCCGAGCCGGTCGAGGTTCGTCGTCCCCGAGCGGTATTCCACCAGTCCCGCGACCAGGAACAGCGTGGTCTGCACGGTGATGTGGTGGATGATGTAGAAGATCGCGCCGGCCACGCCGAGCTCGCTGGCGATCGCGATGCCGAAGAGCATGAAGCCGATGTGGCTGACCAGGGTGAACGACAGCACACGTTTGATGTCCGACTGCGCGACCGCGCCCATGATGCCCACCACCATCGTCAGCACCGACGCCCACAGCAGCAGGGTGCGCAGCTCGTGGGTGGGGAACAGCAGGGTCTGGGTCCGCAGCATCGCGTAGACGCCGACCTTGGTCAGCAAGCCGGCGAACACGGCCGTGACCGGCGCCGGCGCCGTGGGGTAGGAGTCGGGGAGCCACGCCGACAGCGGGAACACCGCCGCCTTGACCGCGAAGGTCAGCAGGAGCAGCAGCTGCAGCATCGTGGCGGTGCTGCCGGGCAGGTCCTGCATCCGCAGGGCGAGCTGGGCGAAGTTCACCGTGCCGGTGGCGGCGTACACGCAGGCGATCGCGATGAGGAACAACGCCGACGAGGCCAGGCTGACGATGATGTAGATCGTTCCCGACCGCACGCGTGCCTCGGTGCCGCCGAGTGTGATCAGCACGTACGACGAGGCCAGCAGGATCTCGAAGCCGACGAACAGGTTGAACAGGTCGGCCGAGAGGAAGGCGTTGGAGACGCCGGCGCTCAGCACCAGGAACGTGGGGTAGAAGACCGAGAGCGGGGTGTCGCGACCGAACTCGACGATGCCCTGGCCGATCGAGTAGAGCAGCACGCAGAGCGTGACGATCGTGGAGATCAGCAGCAGCAGGGAGCTCAGCCGGTCGGCGACGAGACTGATGCCGATCTCGGCGGGCCAGCCGCCCACGTTGAACGCCTGCGGGCCGTGCTGGTCCGAGCGCACCAGCAGCACGCACGCCGAGGCCACCACGGCCAGCAGGGTGAGGATGCTGATGACGCGCTGGGCCTCGGCGAACCGGCCGAACGCCAGGCACAGTCCCGCGCCGAGCAGCGGCAGGATCACGGGGGCGAGGACCAACTGGTCGAGCAGGCTGTCGCTCATGCGGGCACCTCGTCCTCGGGCGCGAGGGTGGAGTCGCCCGCGTAGCCCTCGTCGGGAAGTTCGGAGTCGGCCTCGTCGAACGTGGCCGAGACCTCGTCGCGCGCGGCGCGGCGCCGGATCAGGTCGTCCTCGAGGTCGTCCTGCACGTCGTCGGTGCCGGTCAGCTGCCAGGCGCGATAGGCCAGTGCGAGCCCGAACGCGGTGGTGCCGAGGGTGATCACGATCGCCGTCAGCGCCATCACCTGCGGCAGCGGATCGGCCATCGGGTCACCGGACAGGCCCAGGATCGGTGCGGCTCCCGCCGGCCCGGAGACCACGAGGAACAGCACGTTCAGGCCGTTGCCGATGAGGACGAAGCCCACGAGGATGCGGGTGAGGCTGCGCTCGAGCACGAGCGTGACGCCACTGCCCACGAGGACGCCGACGACGATGATCAGCACGAGGTTCGCAGTCACACCGGCACCTTGTCCTTGGTCGGGTCGGGAGCGCCGCCGTCCTCGTCCTCCATGTGGGCGTCGATCCCGCTGCCGAGGCTGCGCAGGACGTCGAGGGCCAGGCCGACGACGACCAGGTACACGCCGACGTCGAAGAAGACCGACGTGACCAGGTGCAGCTCGCCGAGCACGGGGATCGGGATGTCGATGATGGCGCTCTGCAGGACTCCGCCGCCGAGCAGTGTGGGCAACAGGCCCGACAGCGCGGCGACCGCGAGACCGAGGCCCAGGACGAAGCCGGCGTCGACCGGCGCGGCGTTGTCGAGCTCCTCGCGGCCACCGGCCAGGTAGCGGATCATCAGCGCCAGCCCGGCGATGAGGCCGCCGGCGAAGCCGCCGCCGGGGGAGTTGTGGCCCGAGATCATCAGGTAGACCGAGAAGACGATCACGGTGTGGAACACCAGGCGGGTGACGATCTCGAAGACGATGGAGCGGCGCTGGTCGTGCAGGTTCGCCGCGAGCCAGGCGTTCGAGTCGGGGGTGAGCACGCGGCGGGGGCGCACCTGGCGTCCGGCGCGATCGGTCAGCAGGAAGATCAGGCTGGCGATGCCCGTCGCGGCGACCACGAGCACGCTCAGCTCACCGATCGTGTCCCAGGCGCGGATGTCCACGAGCGCCACGTTGACGATGTTCTTGCCGCCGCCGTACTCGTAGGCCGGCTCGGCCCAGCCCGCCGAGATGGGGGTGGCGGTGCGCGCGTTGGTGGCGACGAACGCGAACCCGGCCACGGACAGGCCCACGGCCGTGCCGACGCCGACCCGCCACCAGCGGGCGATGTTGAACGGCCGGTCGCTGAAGAACGGGGGGAGGCGGCGCAGCACGAGCACGAACGTGACCAGCAGGAACGTCTCGACGAGCACCTGCGTGAGCGCGAGGTCGGGGGCGCCGTGGGCGACGAACAGGATCGACGTGCCGTAGCCGGTGACGCCGAGCAGGAGCACCGCGCGCAGGCGGCGACGCGACCGGACGGTGAGCACGGCCGCGGCGACCATCACGACGCCGACGACGATCTGCAGGGGGTTGTCGGAGAGCCGGACCTCGGGTCGCTCCCACGCGCGCACCAGCGCCAGGCCCGGCACCACGACGAGCGCCACCATGATGATGCCGAGGTAGACGGGCAGCGAGCCTCGCTGCGTGGTGCCGGTGACTTCGACGGCGAGGCGGTCGACTCCGCGCATGACGGCTTGGTAGGCGCGCTCGGCGTCGGGGAAGGGGAACCGGTCGACGATCGCGTGCTGGGCGGCCGCGACGGGGCGGCGCCACACGAACAGGGCGATGCCCGCCGCGACGGCGACGACCGACAGCCACAGGGCCGGGGTGAAGCCGTGCCACAGGGTCAGCAGTGCCTCGTGCGAGCCGGCGGGGAACTGGTCGGAGTACGTGGCGAAGCGCGGGGTCAGGAACGGCCCGGCGAAGCCGGCGACGAGGCCGAGGGCCGCGAGCACGGCGGGCACGGCGGCGAACCAGGGGGAGAAGTCGCGCGGCGTGCACGGCTCGACGCCGGGCTTGTCGGCGAAGGTGCCCCAGACGAACCGTGCGCTGTACGCGACGGTGAGCACCGAGCCCACCACGATGCCGACGAGGGCGAACAGTCCCCAGCCCGGGTGGCCGAGGTCCTCGCCCAGGTCGACGAACGCGGCGAGCGCCGCCTCCTTGGCGGTGAAGCCGAACAGCACGGGCAGGCCGGCCATGGAGGCGGCGGCGACGACCGTGGTGACGAAGAGGAAGGGGCGAGCCTGTCGCAGACCCGACAGCTCGCGCAGGTCGCGGGTGCCGACCGAGCGGTCGATCACGCCGACGACGAGGAAGAGCGCCGACTTGAACAGGCCGTGGGCGCACACCAGGGCCAGGCCCGCGAAGGCGGCCGACCGCGTGCCCGCGCCGACCATCGCGACGAGGAAGCCCAGCTGGCTGACGGTGCCGTAGGCCAGCAGCAGCTTCACGTCGTACTGGCGCAGCGCGCGCAGGCCACCCAGGAGCATCGTGGCGATGCCGAGGCCGATCAGCACGGGCCGCCACCCGGGGGTGTCGGCGAAGGCCGGGGCCAGCAGCGCGACCAGGTAGACGCCGGCCTTGACCATGGCCGCGGCGTGCAGGTAGGCGCTGACCGGGGTGGGCGCGGCCATCGCGCCCGGCAGCCAGAAGTGGAACGGCAGCAGGGCCGACTTGGCCAGCGCACCGACCAGGACCAGCGCGATCGAGGCGGTCACCGCGGCGCCGGGCTCGGGCGGGTCGGCGAGGATCTCACTCAGCCGCGCCGTGCCGCTCAGCGCGTGCAGGCCCACCAGGCCCACCAGCATCGCCAGGCCGCCGAACGTGGTGACGATGAGGGCGTTGAGGGCGGCGCGGCGGTTGGCGCGGCGCTCGGGGTTGTGGCCGATCAGCAGGAACGACAGGACGGTCGTGAGCTCCCAGAACACGTAGAGCACGTAGACGTTGTCGGCCAGCACGAGGCCGAGCATCGCGCCGGCGAAACCGGTCAGGACGCCAGAGAAGCGCCAGATCTCGGTGTCGTGGGGACGGAAGTACCAGGCGCAGTAGACGAGCACGAGCGCGCCGACGCCGGTGACGAGCAGCGCGACGATGCCACTGAGGGCGTTCACGCCGAAGTCGAGGTCGAGACCGATCTGCGGGATCCAGGCCCGGTGCTCGTACGTCGGCCGGCCCTCGGTGGCCCGCGAAACGGGTCCCAGGAGCCACACGAATGAGGCCGCTGGGACCAGTGCGAGGACCAGGAAGGCCCGTCTATCCAGCATGCGGACGAGCACAGGGGAGGTCGCTGCAACGAGAAAGTGCAGTGTGACGAGGAAGACCATGGGCTCGCGCCAACCCTAGCGGGTATCCCCCTGTGAACTGTCCTGCAGGAGTGCGAGAATGGGCGCCATGGCCGACCCCGCGAACTCCCGTTCCGAAGGTCTGCCGTCAGAAGGTCCCGGGACTCGGACCGGGGCCGAGATCTGGGTGCGGCGCATCGTCGTCGTGCTCGTGGTCGTGGTGCTTGCCCTCATCGTCTACGGCCTCCTCGCCGCGGCCTTGCCGCGGTGGTGGGCCCAGCGCGTGGGGCGCCAGGTCGACGGTCGGATGACCGTCGGCATCTTCTGGGGTCTGTTCTACGGTTTCGTCTTCAGCTTCCTCCCGGTGCTCGTCGCGTGGCAAGCGCGGCGCCCGTCCCTGAAGTGGCCGTGGAAGATCGGTGTCGTGCTCCTCGCGGTCCTGCTGGCCGCGCCGAACTGGCTCACCCTGGCGATCAGCCTGGGCGACAACAGTGCGTCGGACGCGGGATGGATCACCTTGGTCAACGAGGCGCCCGGATTCCAGTGGGCGACCTTGTTCGGCGCCGTCGCGGGGGTCGTCGCGGCCCTGGCCCTGATCTTCGTGTTCGCGGCCGCGCGGCGACGCAAGACCCAGGTCTCACGACTCGAAGGACAGTTGGCGGAACGGGACGCGGCGACGCGGGCGGGGACGGCAGAGTTGAACACCGAGCACCGAGAGGAACCGCCCCATGCCTGAAGCGTTCGCCCGTCCCACGTCCGAGCCGGATCGTCCCGGTGCGGGACGGCGCGCCAAGAACGTCCTGCCCCCGCGCGAGGACCCGAACGCCTGGTACCGCCAGCCGCTCGCGTCTCTCGACTTCGAGACCACGGGCATCGATCCCCGCCGCGACCGGATCCTGAGCTTCGCGGCGCTGTCGGACGTGGGCGGGGACCTCATGGGCATGGTCAATCCCGGTGTGCCGATCCCCGAGTCCTCGGCCGACATCCACGGCATCACGGCCTCCGACCTCGCCCGTGCGCCGATGTCGGCCCAGGCGCTGCGTCCCGTGCTGGCCTGGGTCCACGACCTGATCCAGCGCCGGATCGGCCTGGTCGTCTACAACGCCTCGTTCGACCTCACCCTGCTGCGGGCCGAGGCCGTCCGCCACGACCTCGACCAGCCCGACTGGGACAGGCTGCTCGTCGTCGACCCGTTCGTCATCGACTGGGGCATCGACCGTGAGCGTGAGGGCCAGCGGCGGCTGTCCGACGTGGCCGCGCACTACGGTGTCCGGCTCGACAAGGCGCACGACGCGACGCACGACGCCCGGGCGGCGCGCGAGATCGCGATCACGATGGGCAAGAACTTCGAGAAGGCGATCGGCTCCAGCCTCACGATGCTGATGGCGCAGCAGCGCTACTGGATCGCCGCACGCACGATGGACTGGAACAAGCGGGCCCACGAGCTGGGTCGCGGGCTCACGATCCCCGACCGCAACTGGCCGTTCGCCTGAGTCAGTCCGAGGCCAGCGCCGCGTCGACCACCGATTTCGCCGCGGCCTGCACCTGCGCCAGGTGGTCGGCGCCGCGGAACGACTCGGCGTAGATCTTGTAGACGTCCTCGGTGCCCGACGGTCGTGCGGCGAACCACGCCGACTTCGTCGTCACCTTCAGGCCGCCGATGGAGGCGTCGTTGCCGGGCGCCTCGGTCAGCACCGCCGTGATCGGCTCGCCGGCCAACTCGGTGGCGGTGATGTCCTCGCGGCTCAGATGGCCCAGGCGGGCCTTCTGCCCACGGTCGGCGGGGGCGTCCACGCGCGCGTAGGACGGGTCGCCGTGCCGCTCCACCAGCTCGCCGTAGAGCGCGCTCGGAGTCTTGCCCGTGGTGGCGATGATCTCCGAGGCCAGCAGCGCCGCGATGATGCCGTCCTTGTCGGTGGTCCACACGCCACCGTCGCGCCGCAGGAACGACGCGCCGGCCGACTCCTCGCCGCCGAAGCCGAACGAGCCGTCGATCAGGCCCGGCACGAACCACTTGAACCCGACGGGAACCTCCACGAGGGGCCGGCCGACCTGCTCGGCGACCCGGTCGATCATCGAGGACGACACCAGCGTCTTGCCGATCTGCGCGCCCGCGGGCCAGTCGGGGCGGCCGCCACCGAACAGGTGGGCGATCGCCACGGCGAGGAAGTGGTTGGGGTTCATCAGGCCGGCGTCGGGTGTGACGATGCCGTGCCGGTCGGCGTCGGCGTCGTTGCCGGTGGCCACGTCGAACCGGTCGCGCTGCTCGATCAACGACGCCATCGCGTGCGGCGACGAGCAGTCCATGCGGATCTTGCCGTCCCAGTCCAGGGTCATGAAGCGGAACGTGCCGTCGACGAGCGGGTTGACCACGGTCAGGTCGAGCCCGTGTCGGT
>JBEVDF010000264.1:0-2921 GCA_040514145.1 Aeromicrobium sp. | reverse complement strand
GACCCCGAGGTTGAGGTCGCGGTAGTAGACCGCGCTGCTCTCCCAGCTCATCCCGCCGATGAGTCCGATCGTCTGCACGGCCGTAGTCTCGCAGGTCCGTGGCACACTGTGGCGTCTCGACGGCCCTGCTCGGGCAACGCCCCACGTCCGGGATGGAGAGATGAGCCTGCGCACCGTGTCCTGTCTCGCCGGCATCGCCGGCGGTCTCGTGTGGGTCGCTCGCGCGTTCGTCGGCGAGGAGCCGACGCTCCTCTACTGGATCGGCGTCGCGCTGCTCGTGGTGTGGCTCGCCGCCGCGGGCGCCTCGCTGGTCAAGAAGGGCACCTGGTGGCTGCGCCTCATCGTGGCGGTCGCCCTTCCGCTGCTGGCCTGGTCGATCTACGCCGCCGTCCGCCCGACCACCGACGCGCTGCTGCTGGACGCCGTCGTCGGGGGCCTCGCGATCGTGGTGGCCGTGCTGGTGCTGTTGCTCGCCCCGAGGCCGTCTCGGAGCCATGGGTCCCACGCCCGCTGACTACCGACCGACGCGGTCGAGGAGGGCACAGGCGTCGTACGGGGCGAACCCCTTGGCGTCGTTGTCGAAGTAGACACGGACGTCCAGGCCCGCCGCCGCCCACTCCCGGCACCGAGCTGCCCACCGGTCGAGGGAGGCCGCGTCGTACCCACTCGTGTAGAGCTCCCGCTCCCCGTGGAGCCGGACGTAGACGTGGTCGCTCGTGACCTGGTCGAGCGCCGGCCAGCGCCCGGCAGAGTCGGCCACGACGAGCGCGACGTCGTGCGCGCGCAGCAGGTCGACGGCCTCGGGCGAGGCGAAGCTGGCGTGGCGCACCTCGAGCGCGTGCCGCAGCGGGAGATCCACCGGTGCGGTGACGAGGGTCCGGTCGGCCGGCACCTTGTCGTCGTGGGCGGTGGCGATCGCGGCCGCCTCGTGGGTGGTCCGCGGCAACAGGTCGAAGAACGCCTCGAGGCGGGCGGCGTCGAACCCGAGCATCGGCGGCAGCTGCCACAGGAACGGCCCGGTCTTGGCCCCCAGGGCCAGCACGCCGGACGCGAAGAAGTTGGCGAGGGCCGTCTCGACGCCCGCGAGCTTCTTCAGGTGGGTGATGAAGCGGCCGCCCTTCACGGCGAGCTCGAAGTCGTCCGGCGTGGCGTCCCGCCACGCGGCGTACGCCGTCGGGCGCTGGAGGGCGTAGAAGGACCCGTTGATCTCGATGCCCGTCATCCGCTCCGCGGCGTAGGTCAGCTCGTCCCGCTGCCGAAGGCCCTTCGGGTAGAAGTCGCCCCGCCACGGCGGGTAGGTCCAGCCCGAGATGCCGACCCGGATGCGCCCGATCACCCTGTCGAGGCTAGCCGCGCGGACGGCGACACCCAGACGGCGACACCCAGACGGGGGAATCCCAGCGGGCCTGCGGTGGTTGAACATTGGTTGGACCACTGACGACGAAAGGCCCGCCGTGCCGCGCATCGCCATGATCAGCCTGCACACGTCTCCGCTGGACCAGCCGGGGACCGGCGACGCGGGCGGCATGAACGTCTACGTGATCGAGCTGTCCAAGCGGCTGGCCCAGCGCGGGATCGATGTCGACATCTTCACCCGGGCCACGGCCTCGACCCAGCCGCCGGTGATGGAGACGACCGAGGGCGTCACCGTCCGGCACATCACGTCGGGTCCGTTCGAGGGCCTCTCGAAGGCCGAGCTCCCCGGCCAGCTGTGCACGTTCGCCCGCGAGGTGCTCCGCTCGGAGGCCGGACAGGACCAGGGCCACTACGACGCCGTCCACTCGCACTATTGGCTCTCCGGCCAGGTCGGAGCGCTGGCTCGCGACCGCTGGGGGGTACCCCTCGTGCACTCCATGCACACCATGGCGAAGGTCAAGAACGACGCGCTCGCCGAGGGCGACACCCCGGAGCCGATGGCCCGCGTGATCGGCGAGGAGCAGGTGGTCAACGCCGCCGACATGCTGATCGCCAACACCGACGCCGAGGCCAAGCAGCTCATCAACCTGTACGACGCGGACGCCGGACGGGTCGAGGTGGTCCACCCCGGCGTGGACCTCGACGTGTTCCGGCCGACGCCCAAGGCGGAGGCGCGCGCGGCCCTCGGGTTGCCGTCCGACGCGCACGTGCTGCTCTTCGCCGGTCGCATCCAGCCGCTCAAGGCCCCGGACGTGCTGCTGCGCGCGGTGGCGGACCTGCTCGACCGTTCACCTCAGCTGCGTTCCCAGATGGTGGTGCCCGTCGTCGGCGGCCCCTCGGGCAGCGGGCTGGAGCACCCGGAGTCCCTGGCCGACCTCACCACGGCGCTCGGCCTCGACGACGTCGTCCGGTTCGTGCCGCCGGTGGGCCAGGACGAGCTCGCCCGGTGGTACGCCGCCGCCACGCTCGTCGCCGTCCCGTCCTACAACGAGTCGTTCGGGTTGGTGGCGGTCGAGGCGCAGGCGGTCGGCACCCCGGTCGTCGCCGCCGCGGTCGGCGGCCTCACCACCGTCGTCGCCGACGGTGGCAGCGGTCTGCTGGTCGAGGGCCACGATCCGCGCGCCTGGGCCGACGCGCTCAGCCGGATCGTCACCGACGACGACCTCCGCACCCGGCTCGAGGCCGGCGCGGTCGCCCAGGCGGCCCAGTTCTCCTGGGAACGCACCACCGACCGGACCCTCGAGGTCTACCGTCGCGCCCGCGCGCTGATGCGCGCCGAGGTCGGCGCGTGACCGCGGAGGCAACCCCCGCGGACGTCGTCCGGGCCTACCTCGCGGCCAACGACCTCGACTACGAGGAGTCGACCGAGGGCGTCTTCTCGTTCGCGCTCCCTGGGGAGAAGAAGCTGCAGACGCCGGTCCGCCTCGATCTCGGCCCGCACTCCGTGGCCATCCACGCGTTCGTCTGCCGCAACCCCGACGAGCACCACGAGCGGGTCTACCGCT
>JBEVDF010000211.1:0-3627 GCA_040514145.1 Aeromicrobium sp. | reverse complement strand
CGCTCGTTCAGCGCGACGACGTTGCCACTGGGCGACAGGTCGGTGAAGGAGTACCCGCGCTGGCCGAGGAGGGCGCGCAGCAGCCGCAGGCCTTGAGAGCGGTGCTCGTCGTCGACGCACCAGGCCGCGAGGTTGCAGAAGCGCTCGACGCGTCCGTCGACCGGACGCTCGGAGTAGAAGGCCAGGGCCGCGCCGACCACCCGGCCGTCACTGCGCAGATGGAACCCGTGGTTGGGCGCCTCGCTCGGCCAGGGTGGCACCATCGAGCGCGCCCACTGGTCCGCACTGAGCCTCGGGTTGAGGGCGCGGTGCAGGTACGCCCCCACCTCGGGGACGTCAGTCCCGAAGATCGGAGCGAGCACGACTGCGGAACCCCCCATGCCCTCAGCATCCGACGCGGGCGGGGGCTGGGACGCCCGGGACCGGGCATTACCCACATTTGGGGTATCAACGTCGCGTGGGCCGACGACCACCGGCGGGGCTCCTAGCGTGACGGCATGGTCATGGGGGGTCCGACGCGTGTCAACGTGTGCTTCCACGGGATCGGCACCCCGGGGCGCGAGCTCGAGCCGGGCGAGGCGCCCTACTGGGTCACGCACGACACCTTCCTCGAGGTCCTTGACGCCATCGCCGGCGACGATCGCGTCAGGATCAGCTTCGACGACGCCAACGCCTCCGACATGGTCCACGGCCTGCCCGCGTTGCTGGCGCGCGGCATCACCGCCACGTTCTTCGTGCTCGCGGGCCGGCTCGACCAGCCCGGCAGCCTCGGCTCCGACGACGTGCGTGCGCTCGCTGCCGCCGGCATGACGATCGGCACCCACGGCATGGACCACCGACCGTGGCGCGGCCTGACGCCCGAGGACGGTCGACGTGAGCTGGAGGACGCCAGGGACCTGATCGCGGGTGTCGTCGGTGCACCGGTCGACCAAGCGGCCCTTCCCCTCGGCAGGTACGACCGTCGCCTCCTGCGTCAGCTGCGCCGGTTGGGGTACGCGGCCGTGCACACCAGCGACCGGCGCTGGGCACACGAGGGGTCGTGGCTGCAGCCGCGCTTCTCGGTCGTGAGCAGCGACACCGGCGCCAGCGTGCGGACCTCGGTGCTCGGCAGGCAGCCCGCGGCGCGGCAGGCCGAGCGGCACCTCGTCGGCGCCATCAAGCGGTGGCGGTGAGGGACATGACGGGAGCAGGGACCAGGGACGACGGCGCACGACCATTGGTCCTGTGGCGCGCGGGGACCAGGTGGGACTCGCTCGCGGGCACCGACCGGCAGCTCGTCGCCGCACTCGCGCCCCACGTCGACCTGCTCTGGATCGATCCGCCGCGCTCGGTGATGACGCGACGGCCGGGCGACCGGCTCCTCCCCCGGCTGGATGACGAGGCCCCGGGTGTCCGGCGTCTCAGCATCGCCGTTCCACCGATGCCGCACCGCAAGTGGATGTTCCCCGTCACGGAGGCCTGGGTGCGCGCGTGCGTGCGTCGGGTCGTGCGTGCCGACGGGCGCCGGGCCTCCGCCGTCGTGTCGACCAGCCCCTTCACGCCGCTCGACGTGAGCCCCGCCCCCACGCGGGTGTACTACGCCACCGACGCCTACCACGCCGGCGCGGACCTCCTCGGCCGTGACCCGGGCTGGCTGCGCGAGCTCGAGCGCCGGCGGCTCATCGAGGCGACCCACGTCGGTGCGGTCTCCTCGGTGATCACCGACGGCTGGCAGGTGGACCGACCCACCTTCGTCCTGCCCAACGGGGCCAACACCCGCCACTACGCCGGCGTGGACGACGCGCCCCTCCCGGACGACGTGCCGGCGCAGGGACCGGTCGTCGGCGTGGTGGGGCACCTGTCCGCCCGCATCGACCTCGACGTGCTGGAGGCGGTGGCGACCCGGCCCCTCACCCTCCTCCTGGTCGGACCCCGGGTGGAGCAGTGGGGGGGCCAGCGGTTCGAGGATCTGGTGCAGCGTCCCAACGTGGTGTGGGTGGGCAACAAGGCCTACGCCGAGCTCCCGTCCTACCTGCGCGTGATGGACGTCGGGCTCACTCCCTACGTCACCTCGGCGTTCAACCAGGCGAGCTCGCCGCTCAAGACGCTCGAGTACCTCGCGGCCGGGCGCGCTGCCCTCTCGACGCCGTTGCCCGGCGTCACCGCGCTGGACACCGAGCTGGTCGAGTGCGCGAGCACCCCGGCCGCCTTCGCCGACGCCGCGGAGCGACTCGCCCGTCGCGACCGCGACGGCGCGCTCGTGCGCGCGCGCCGGGAGCTAGCCTCCACCCACGACTGGTCCAGCCGCGCCCGTCAGCTCCTCGAGATCATCGGCCTGCCTGCCCGCGGAGAGGTCACAACGGGTTCGCGTTGAAGTCGTCGCGGTGGCCGCGTCCACGGAAGGACTCCCACCGGGCCTTCCCCTTGTGCGTCGCCAACCGTCCCGCGGACTCGAGCACCTCGCTGGGCTGCGGGAACCGCGGCGTGTCGAGCAGTGCCGTCTCGTAGGTGGACACCATGGACTTGGCGGCCGCCTCGAGACTGAACCGGTTCAGCACCAGCGATCGCCCGGACGCGCCGAGCTCAGCGGACCGGTCGGGGTCGTCGAGGAGCTCGCAGACCAGGCCCGCCAGCCTCGTCGCCGCCGCCTCGCGGTCCAGCTGATCCTGCCCGTACCACCCCTGCTCGAGGAAGAGGGGCACGGTCTGGGCGGTCACGGTCTCGAAGAATCCGCGCTCCCCCTGCACGATGAGCGGCTTGCCGAAGGCCATGGCCCGCAGGGCCGAGCCGCCCATCGCAATGCACACGTCCGCGGCGTCGTAAGCCCCGCGCGGGTCCTCGAGGGCGCCCGTCAGGATGACCGGGCCGCTGGCATGACCGCGATTGGCGGCCACTGCCGCCTCCTCCACCTCGCGCCGAGCCGGGCCGTCGCCGACGATGACCAGGCGGACGTCCCGCCTGTGCGCCAGGTCGCCGATGCAGCGGATCGCCGTGAGGATCCCCTCGAGCTTCAGCTCGTGCGCGAGCCGCGACACGATCACGACCAGGTGCCCCGGCGCCGGCGGGAGCGAGGCGCGGAACGCCGCCCCGTTCGTGCCCGGCGCGTTGGCGACGGTGTCGACGGGGGGTTCCATCAGCAGGACGGGGCCCGGCCGACCCTCTGCCGTTCGACGCCGCAGGCGCTCGGTCCCGACGACGAGCGGCGACGAGCGCGGGATGAAGCCGGCCACCCCCATCGACATCACGGTCCCCACCGGCGCCAGCTGCGGACGACCCCAGCTCGCCGCGTGGCACTCGAGGATCGGCGGCCACTCATAGCCGTGGAGAATCTGTGCGGAGCGGCGTGCAGCGAGGCGACGCAGCTCCACGACGCGCTCGGGCGAGGGGCAGAGCGGCGATCTCCGGCGGGTGATGACCTCCAGCCCGCGCGCCTGCGCGTAGGAGACGAGCTCTCCCGGATCGGCGTACAGCGTCACGTCGTGACCGAGGTCCTGCACCCCCGACGCGAGCTCGATGGCGTTGAGCTGGCTGCCGCCGAGCTCCATGGCGTGCGGATAGACGATCACCCTCATGTGTTCTCCCCTCTCATGCGGCGCCCGTCCGGAACACGGACAGGTCCCCCCTGATCCACCACATCTGCACGGCTGC
>JBEVDF010000155.1:0-5431 GCA_040514145.1 Aeromicrobium sp. | reverse complement strand
GCATCCCGCCGTTCGCCGCCATCCAGTGCATCGCAGGGGCCAGCCACACGCGTGGCACGCCACCGGCCGTGGTCGAGACCGACCCCGAGACGTGGATCGCCCTGGGCCGCGGACGCCTGGCCTGGGCCGACGCCCAGGTCCGCGCGAGCGGGGAGCGCTCCGACCTCACCCCACTGCTGCCGCTGGTATCCGACGACGCTCGCTAGGGTCTTTCCCATGCGCCTGCGACTGCTGCTCCTGTCGGCCCTGGTCCTCCCGATCCTCGCCGCGTGCGGGGGAGGCGACGACGAGTCCGCCTCGTCGGGCGACTGCTCCTACACGAAGGAGGGGTCGGCCGCGAAGGAGGCCGAGCTGCCGCCCGCCGACCAGCTCGCACCCGAGTCGCTCACCATGAAGACGAACCGGGGCGCCTTCGCGCTCACCCTCGACCCCGACGCGGCGCCGTGCACCGTGAACTCGTTCGCGTCGCTGGCCGAGCAGGGCTACTTCGACGGCACCAAGTGCCACCGCCTCGTGCCCGACTTCGTCCTGCAGTGCGGCGACCCGTCGGCCACGGGCTCCGGCGGACCCGGCTACAGCTTCGACGACGAGCTCAGCGGCGACGAGACCTACCCGGCCGGCACGCTCGCGATGGCCAACAGCGGCCCCGACACCAACGGCTCGCAGTTCTTCATCGTGCTCGAGGACGCCGAGCTGCCCGCGGCCTACACCGTGTTCGGCACGGTCGACGCCGCCGGGCTCGCTGCCGCCCGGGCCATCGCCGAGGAGGGCAACGGTCCCGACGGCGTCGCGCCGAAGCGTGACGTCGTGATCGAGTCGATCTCCTGACTCAGACCTGGCGCGCGGCCTCGGTCCAGTAGGGCTTGCGCAGGTCGCGCTTGAGGATCTTGCCCGAGGGGTTGCGCGGCAGCAGCTCGATGATGTCGATGCTCCTGGGCACCTTGTAGTGGGCCAGGTGCTCGCGGGCCCACGCGATGATCTCGGCCTCGGTCGCCTCGGCGCCGGGCCGCAGCGCCACGACGGCCTTGACCGACTCGCCCCACGTGGGGTCGGGCACACCGATGATCGCGACCTCGAGCAGCGCCGGGTGCTCGGACAGCACCCGCTCGACCTCGGGGGAGTACACGTTCTCGCCGCCGGTGATGATCATGTCCTTGATGCGGTCCTCGACGTAGACGTAGCCGTCCGCGTCGATCCGGCCGATGTCGCCGGTGCGGACCCAGCCGTCGCCGGCGTACAGCTCGGCGGTCGCCTCGGGACGGCCGTGGTAGCCGGGGGTGGCCTGCTCGGTGCGGAACCACAGCTCGCCGGCCTCGCCGGGCGCCGCGTCCTGCAGCGTGGCGGGATCGACGACGCGGGCCTCCACGCCCGGGATCGGCTTGCCGGCCGACAGCAGCCGCTCGGGATGCTCGAGGTCGCGGTGCTCGTCGTCGTGCAGCATCGTCACGACGCCGCAGAACTCGGTGAGTCCGTAGACCTGGTAGAACGCCGTGTCCGGCCAGTGCTCCTGGGCGCCGCGCAGGATCGTCAGCGGCATCGGCGCGGCACCGTAGGAGAACCCGCGCAGTCCGCTGAACAGCTTCATCGCGTCGGGGCCGGCCTGCAGCAGCATCGCCACCACGGCGGGCACGAGGAAGGCGTGGGTGACGCCCGACATCATCGCCCCGGCCAGGGCAGTGGGCTCGACCTCGCGGACGATGTGGCCGGGCACCCGGTTCTTGAGGCCGAACATCGCGTAGGACGTGCCGCCGACGTGGAACATCGGCATCGCGATGAGCATCTTGGCGCCCTCGCCGTAGGCGATGCCGGTGTCGGCGTTCCTCGTGTGCGCCACGAGGTTGCGCTGGGTGAGCATCACGCCCTTGGGGCGGCCCGTGGTGCCCGAGCTGTACATGATGACGACGGTGTCGTCGGCGCTCGAGTCGTCGGCCTGCTCGAGGGGCTCGCCCGCGGCCTGCCACGCGTCGAACTCGTCGGCGTCGCCGCCCATGACGATGATCTTCTCCACGGTCGTGAGCCGGTCGCGGATGGCGTCGACCTGGTCCAGCAGCTCGTGGCCGACGAACAGCACCTTCGCGCCGGCGTCGTTGATCGTGTAGTCCAGCTCGTCGCCGGCCAGACGCCAGTTCACGATGGCGGTGGCGGCGCCGACGAGGCTGGCGCCGAGCACGAGCTGCAGGATCGCCGGGTTGTTCTTGTCGACCACGGCGATCTGGTCGCCGTGACCGATGCCCTCGCCCGAGAGCGCGCCTGCGGTGCGCCGAATCGAGTCCCAGGCCTGCGCCCAGGTCCACTCGCGCCCCTCGTAGATCCAGCCGGTCTCGTCGGGAGCGGCCTGCGCGGCGGCTCGAGCGTGATCGGCGATGAACGTGGCATCGGACATGGACTCTCCCTCGGGTGCCTCGGCTGTGATCTGCCTCACACCGTAGTGGGCCGAACCGCGCGGGGGAAGACTTCCAGTCAACCTTGATTGTTAATGAAGGTTCTCTCCAGCGGATGCTGGTCAAGGAACGCCCGGGCGGCCGGTAGACTGACGGTGTGCCCCGCGGAGATGGTCTCCTGACCCACGAGCTCGATCCCAGTGATGCCGGACCCCAGGACGCCTGCGGCGTGTTCGGCGTCTGGGCCCCCGGCGAGGAGGTCGCCAAGCTCACCTACTTCGGCCTCTATGCCCTGCAGCACCGCGGGCAGGAGTCGGCCGGCATCGCCGTGAGCAACGGCCGCCAGATCCTCGTCTACAAGGACATGGGCCTGGTGTCCCAGGTCTTCGACGAGGCCACGCTCGAGTCGCTCCAGGGCCAGATCGCGATCGGCCACGCGCGCTACTCCACCACCGGCGCCAGCGTGTGGCAGAACGCCCAGCCCACCTTCCGGCCCACCGCGCAGGGATCGGTCGCGCTGGGGCACAACGGCAACCTGACCAACACCCACGCCCTCGTCGAGCTGCTGCGCGAGCGGACCGCCGGCGACGCCAAGTCCGTCTCGGCCGAGACCGCCACCACCGACACCTCGGTCATGGCCTCCCTGCTGGCGTCCTACCGCGACCGCTCGGTCGAGGACGCGGCGCTCGAGGTCCTGCCCCAGCTGCGCGGCGCGTTCTCGCTGGTGTTCATGGACGAGACCACCCTCTACGCCGCCCGCGATCCGCAGGGCATTCGCCCGCTGGTGCTCGGCCGCCTCGAGCGAGGCTGGGTCATCGCCAGTGAGACCGCCGCCCTCGACATCGTCGGCGCGTCCTACATCCGCGAGATCGAGCCCGGCGAGTTCGTCGCGATCGACGAGAACGGCCTGCGCAGCAGCCGGTTCGCCGAAGCCGCGCCGAAGGGCTGCATCTTCGAGTACGTCTACCTCGCGCGCCCCGACACCACGATCAACGACCAGCGCGTCTTCAGCGTGCGCGAGCGGATCGGCCGCCGCCTGGCCCACACCGCGCCGGTCGAGGCCGACCTCGTCATTCCGGTCCCGGAGTCGGGCACGCCTGCGGCGATCGGCTACGCCGAGGAGAGCGGCATCCCCTTCGGTCACGGCCTGGTCAAGAACTCCTACGTGGGCCGCACGTTCATCCAGCCCTCGCAGACGATCCGCCAGCTCGGCATCCGGCTCAAGCTGAACCCGCTGCGCGACGTCATCGCGGGCAAGCGCCTGGTGGTCGTCGACGACTCGATCGTGCGCGGCAACACCCAGCGTGCCCTCGTGCGGATGCTGCGCGAGTTCGGGGCCGCCGAGGTCCACGTGCGCATCTCCAGCCCGCCGGTGAAGTGGCCGTGCTTCTACGGCATCGACTTCGCCTCGCGCGCCGAACTGGTCGCCAACGGCCTCACCGTCGACGAGATCTGCCGCTCCATCGGCGCCGACAGCCTGTCCTACGTCGACCTCGACGACCTCATCGCCGCCACCAACGTCCCGGCCGACAACCTGTGCCGGGCCTGCTTCGACGGGGTCTACCCGATCGAGCTGCCCGACGACGACCTCATCGGCAAGCACCTGCTGGAGCTGCCGGCCAACGGGACCGAGCCCTTGAAGGTGATCCAGTGACCTCGTACGCCTCCGCCGGAGTCTCGATCGAGGAGGGCGACCGCGCGGTCGAACTCATGAAGCAGTGGGTCGCGAAGGCGACCCGTCCCGAGGTCGTGGGCGGGATCGGCGGCTTCGCCGGCCTGTTCGACGCCTCGGCGCTGAAGAACTACACCCGCCCGTTGCTGGCCACCAGCGCCGACGGCGTCGGCACCAAGGTCGCCATCGCGCAGGCCATGGACCGCCACGACACGATCGGCTTCGACCTGGTCGGGATGCTCGTGGACGACCTCGTCGTGTGCGGCGCCGAGCCGTTGTTCCTCACCGACTACATCGCCACGGGCAAGGTCGTCCCCGAGCGGATCGCCGACATCGTCAAGGGGATCGCCGCGGCCTGCGCCGAGACCGGCACCGCGCTGCTGGGTGGCGAGACCGCCGAGCACCCGGGCCTGCTGGCTCCCGACGAGTACGACGTCGCCGGCTCCACCACGGGCGTCGTCGAGGCTGATCGCCTGCTCGGTGCCGAGCGCGTCCGCGCGGGCGACGTCGTGGTCGCGATGGCCTCGTCGGGTCTGCACTCCAACGGCTACTCGCTCGTGCGCCACGTCTTCTTCGACATCGCCGGCTGGAAGCTCGACCGCGACGTGCCGGAGTTCGGCCGCACGCTGGGCGAGGAGCTGCTCACCCCCACCCGCCTCTACACGAAGCCGTGCCTCGCGCTGGCCGACGCCCTCGAGGTGCACGCCATGTCGCACATCACCGGCGGCGGTCTCGCGGCGAACCTCGAGCGCGTCCTGCCCGACTCCGTCTCGGTCCGTCTCGACCGGTCCTCGTGGACCCCGGCCCCGGTCTTCACCCTCGTGGGTGAGTTGGGGAAGGTGGCTCAGGCCGACCTCGACCAGGCCCTGAACATGGGGGTCGGGATGGTCGCGATCGTCCCCGCCGACGTCGCCGACGCGGCCGTCGACCTGCTCGGCGCCCACGGTGTCGACGCGTGGATCGCTGGCGAGGTCGCAGCGGCCGGAACCCACGGCGCGGGTGGTTCGGTCACTCTCGCCTGAGAAAATTCGCTGCAATCACGGTCCGGCTCCTCGCCGTACCGGGGGTCGGTCATGCGTTCCGGGGACCTTTGGGTACTCTTGGGAACACGACATACTGAACCACTGAGTGCGAGGGGGTCGAGCCCATGGGCCGCGGCCGTGCCAAAGCGAAGCAGACCAAGGTCGCTCGCGATCTCAAGTACCGGACATTGGACACGGATTTCAATGATCTGGAGCGAGAGCTTCACGGAGAGTCAGGGGATCCGATTCCCGACCAGTACGTTGATCTCGCCAAGAAACTGGGAGACCCTGCCGCCAGTTGAGCGGTAGGGCGAACTTCTCCTGCTGCCGGCTTCTCTCCAGCGCCAGCACCGGAC
>JBEVDF010000127.1:0-5513 GCA_040514145.1 Aeromicrobium sp. | reverse complement strand
CGTGCGGGTGCACTCCGTCGATCGTGAAGCTGATCGCTCCCCCGCGATCGACCGGCTCCTTGGGGCCGACGATCGTGACGCCGGGCAGCTCGTTCATCGCCGCGAGGGCATACGCGGTGATCTGCTGCTCGTGTGCGGCCACGTTCTCCATGCCGACCCCGGTGAGGTAGTCGACGGCCGCACCCAGGCCCACCGACTGCGCGATCGGCGGCGTGCCGGCCTCGAAGCGGTGCGGCGGAGCGGCGAAGGTCGTCGCCTCCATCGACACGGTCTCGATCATCTCGCCGCCACCGAGGAACGGCGGCAGCTCGGCGAGCAGGTCGTAGCGACCCCACAGCACGCCGATGCCGGTGGGACCGACCATCTTGTGGCCCGTGAAGGCGACGAAGTCGGCGCCCAGCGCGGCCACGTCGACGGGCAGCTGCGGGACCGCCTGCGACGCGTCGATGACCACCAGCGCACCCACCTCGTGGGCCCGCCGGACGATCTCGGCGACCGGGTTGATCGTCCCGAGCATGTTCGAGACCCACGTGACCGAGACGACCTTCGTCCGCTCGGTGAGCGTGAGCGAGTCGAGGTCGAGTCGGCCCTCGGGCGTGACGCCGTACCAGCGCAGGTCGGCGCCCGTGCGCTGCGTGAGCAGCTGCCACGGGACCAGGTTGGAGTGGTGCTCCATCTGCGTCACCACGACCTCGTCCCCGGCGCCCACGCGACCGGCGTCGCCGAGGACGCGGGCCACCAGGTTGAGCGCCTCGGACGCGTTCTTGGTGAACACGACCTCCTCGCGACGCGGCGCGTTGATGAAACCGGCCACCTTGTCGCGCCCGAGCTCGAACGCCTCGCTGGCCTCAGCACCAAGCTGGTGCATCGCCCGTGCGACGTTGGCGTTGTGCTCGAGGTAGTGACGCTCGATCGCCTCGACGACCCGACGCGGCTTCTGCGACGTGTTGGCGCTGTCCAGGTACACCAGCGGGCGGTCGCCCGCCAGCGTCCTGGACAGAATGGGGAAGTCCTTGCGGATCGCCTCGACGTCGTAGCCGGCCATGATCAGACGGCCGCCTTCGTGAACTTGTCGTAGCCCTCGGCCTCGAGCAGCTCGGCGAGCTCGCGGCCACCGGTCTGCGCGAGCCTGCCCGCGACGAAGACGTGGACGAAGTCGGGCTCGATGTAGTTCAGGATGCGCGTGTAGTGCGTGATCAGCAGCACGCCGCGGTCACCCTGGGCCGAGTAGCGGTTGACGCCGTCGGAGACGACGCGCAGGGCGTCGATGTCCAGGCCGGAGTCGGTCTCGTCGAGCACCGCGAACTTCGGGTTCAGCAGCTAGAGCTGGGCGATCTCGTGGCGCTTCTTCTCGCCGCCGGAGAAGCCCTCGTTGACCGAGCGCGACGAGAACGTCGGGTCGAGCGTCATCCGCTCGAGCGCCGCGTTGACGTCCTTGACCCACGTGCGCAGCTTGGGGGCCTCGCCGTCGATGGCGGTCTTGGCCGTGCGCAGGAAGTTCGCGACGGAGACGCCGGGGATCTCGACGGGGTACTGCATCGCGAGGAACAGGCCCGCGCGGGCGCGCTCGTCGACGCTCAGCTCGAGGATGTTCTGGCCGTCGAGGAGCACCTCGCCCTCGGTGACGGTGTACTTCGGGTGCCCGGCGATCGAGTACGCCAGCGTGGACTTGCCGGAGCCGTTCGGGCCCATGATGGCGTGGACCTCGCCGGAGTTGATGGTCAGGTCGACGCCGCGGAGGATCTCCTTGGCGCCGTCTTCCGTGTCGACGGACACGTGGAGGTTCTTGATCTCCAGGGTGCTCATGCGTTTTCTCCTTGGTTCGGGAGGTCGACCCAAACGGTCTCTCCCTCGATCTTGGTCTGGTAGACGGGGACGGGCTCGGTGGCCGGCAGGCCGAGGGCCTTGCCGGTGCGCAGGTCGAAGCGCGACCCGTGCAGGAAGCACTCGATCTCGCAGCCCTCGACGTCGCCGTCGGACAGCGGGATCTCGGCGTGCGAGCACCAGTCCTGGATGCAGTAGACGGTGTCGCCGTCGCGGACGAGCGCCAGGTCGTGGCCCTCGAACTCGATGCCGAGCGCGGCGCCCTCGGGGACGTCGGCGAGCTTCGCGACCTGCTGGTAGGTCATTCGGTCACCGCCGCGGGGTTGCCGACCACGGCAGCCAGCTCAACCTCGATGGCCGACATGAGGCGCTCCTGCAGGTCCTCGACACCGATCCGGCGGATGATGTCGTTGAAGAAGCCGTGGACCACGAGGCGCTTGGCCTCGGTGGGGTCGATGCCGCGGCTCTGCAGGTAGAACAGGTGCTCGTCGTCGAAGCGACCGGTCGTGGACGCGTGGCCCGCGCCGGCGATGTCGCCGGTCTCGATCTCGAGGTTCGGCACCGAGTCGGCGCGCGCGCCGTCGGTGAGCACGAGGTTGTCGTTCTGCTCGAACGTGTCGATGCCCTCGGCGATCTTGCGGATCAGCACGTTGCCGATCCACACGGTGTGCGCGTCCTGGCCCTGCAGCGCGCCCTTGTACTCGACGTTGCTGCGGGTGCGCGGCGCCGTGTGGTCGACGAACTGGCGGTGCTCGAGGTGCTGGCCCGCGTCGGCGAAGTAGATGCCGAGCAGGTCGACGCTGCCGCCGGTGCCGCGGTAGTCGACGTTGGTCGACGAGCGGACGAGGTCGCCACCGAGGGTGAACTCGAAGAACCGCACCGCCGCGTCGCGGCCGACGCTGATGCCGTTCTGCACGGCGTGGACGGCGTCGTCCTCCCAGTCGACCAGGTTGACGACGTCCAGCTGGGCACCGTCGCCGACGACGTACGTGACGGTCGTGGCGTAGGTGGCCGAGCCGACGTGGTCGAACGCGATCGTGGCCTTGGAGAACGGCGCGACCTTGACCACGATGTGGCCCCACACGGTCTCGTCGACCGACGTGCCGGTCAGCCGGATGCGCGCCGGGGCGTCGAGCTCGCCGTCGATCGACAGCAGCGTGGCGCCGCCGGCGTTCTGCACCGCGAGGGCCGCGAGGCGGTCGAGCGGCGCGATGCCGCCGATCGCCTTGGCCTCGTCGGTGGTGATCGTGGTCAGCGTGGCGCCGGTGGGGAGCTCGTCCTTCCACTCCAGGCTGGCGGTCGACGGCGTGCCGTCGAGCAGTCCACGCAGCCGCTTGAGCGGCGTGAAGCGCCAGATCTCCTCCAGGCCGGTGGGCTTGGGGTGGGCCTCGACGTCGTACGACGGCTCAGGGTGCAGGTGGGACTGGACGTGGTCCAGCTCCAGTGCGGCCGCCATCGCGTTGTCGGTTCCCTCGACAGTTGCGGTCGTCATCCGACAGCACCCTCCATTTGCAGTTCGATGAGGCGGTTCAGTTCCAGCGCGTACTCCATGGGCAGCTCGCGAGCGATGGGCTCGACGAAGCCGCGGACGATCATCGCCATGGCCTCGTCCTCCTCCATGCCGCGCTGCATGAAGTAGAAGAGCTGGTCGTCGCTGACCTTGGAGACGGTCGCCTCGTGGCCGAGGGTCACGTCGTCCTCGCGGACATCGACGTACGGGTAGGTGTCCGAGCGGCTGATCTGGTCGACCAGCAGCGCGTCGCACTTGACGGTGCTGGCGGAGCCGTAGGCACCCTCGTTGACCTGGAGCAGGCCACGGTAGGACGTGCGGCCGCCGCCACGGGCGACGGACTTGCTCAGGATCGAGCTGGACGTGTTCGGCGCGACGTGCACCATCTTGGCGCCGGTGTCCTGGTACTGGCCCTCGCCGGCGAAGGCGATCGACAGCGTCTCGCCCTTGGCGTGCTCGCCCATCAGGTAGACGGCCGGGTACTTCATCGTGACCTTGGAGCCGATGTTGCCGTCGACCCACTCCATCGTGGCGCCGGCCTCGCAGGTGGCGCGCTTGGTGACGAGGTTGTACACGTTGTTCGACCAGTTCTGGATCGTCGTGTAGCGGACGCGGGCGCCCTTCTTCACGATGATCTCGACGACGGCCGAGTGCAGCGAGTCGGTCTTGTAGATCGGCGCGGTGCAGCCCTCGACGTAGTGGATGTAGGAATCCTCGTCGGCGATGATCAGCGTGCGCTCGAACTGGCCCATGTTCTCGGTGTTGATCCGGAAGTAGGCCTGCAGCGGGATGTCGACGTGGACGCCCTTGGGCACGTAGATGAACGAGCCGCCCGACCACACCGAGGTGTTCAGCGCGGCGAACTTGTTGTCGCCGACCGGGATCACGGTGCCGAAGTACTCCTCGAAGAGCTCGGGGTGCTCCTTCAGCGCGGTGTCGGTGTCGAGGAAGATGACGCCCTGCTGCTCCAGGTCCTCGCGGATCTGGTGGTAGACGACCTCGGACTCGTACTGCGCGGCGACACCCGAGACGAGGCGCTGCTTCTCGGCCTCGGGGATGCCCAGGCGGTCGTACGTGTTCTTGATGTCCTCGGGGAGCTCCTCCCACGTGGTCGCCTGCTTCTCGGTCGACCGGACGAAGTACTTGATGTTGTCGAAGTCGATCGTGTCCAGATCGGCACCCCACGTGGGCATCGGCTTGCGGTTGAAGAGCTTGAGGCCCTTCAGGCGCAGGTCGAGCATCCACTGGGGCTCGCTCTTCTTGCTCGAGATGTCACGGACGACGGCCTCGCTCAGGCCGCGCTGTGCGCTGGCCCCGGCGACGTCGGCGTCGTGCCAACCGAACTCGTAGTTGCCGACATCTTTCAGACCCGGGTTCAGGTCCTCGATCGAGGTCGTGTCGTTCGTGGTCGTCATGACGACTCCCCTTCAGTTGGAGACACAGCGATGGCTTGGGTGGTAGGGGTGGCGCGCGGGAGGTGCGTGGTGCAGATCCCGTCGCCGTGGGCGATCGTGGCGAGACGCTGGACGTGCGAGCCCAGCAGCTCGGCGAAGACCTCGGTCTCGGCCTCGCACAGTTGGGGGAACTCCTCGGCGACGTGGGCCACCGGGCAGTGGTGCTGGCAGATCTGCTCGCCGAGCGGGGTGGAGCTGGCCGAGGCCGCGAAGCCGTCTTCGGTCAGCGCGCGCGCCAGCACCGAGGCGTGCTCCTCGACCGGAACACCGGAGAGCAGGCGCTCGTACCGGTCGCGGAACTCCGCGAGCCGGTGCCGCGCGAAGTCCATGACCGCGGTGTCGCCACCGGTGGCGCGCAGGAAGCGCAGCGCATCGGCGGCCAGGTCGTCGTAGGTGTGGGCGAACGTGTCGCGGCCCGCGGCGGTCAGGACGAAGACACGGGCGGGGCGGCCGCGGCGACGCTGGCCGCGGATGCGCTCCTCGTGCGACTCCACGAGGCCCTGCTCGACGAGGTGCTCGAGGTGGCGTCGCACGGCGGCGGGGGTGAGTCCGAGGCGGGTGGCGAGGCTCGTGGCGGTGCTGGGACCGTTCTCCAGGATGCTCTCGGCGACGCGATCGCGCGTGGAGAGGTCGTCGACCGACGACACCTCATGATCCACGCTCACGTATTTCACAACACCATTGTTGCGTTAATGATTCCCCTCGTTCAACGAAGGCTCACCTCA